>NZ_JBFBEK010000011.1:0-246440 GCF_040683715.1 Streptomyces sp. NPDC093260 | reverse complement strand
GCGGCGCAGGCGGCGTACGCGGCCTCGCGCGCGGGCAGCGCCGCGTCCTCGGCGCGTGCGGCCGCCGCGGCGGCGGCCGGTGACGCCAACCAGGCCAAGCAGGCCCGAGAGGCGGCGGAGAACGCGCGCAAGGCGGCCTCCGGCGCCAAGAAGGCGGCGGACGCCGCCGACCAGGCCGGTATCGCCGCGGACAACGCGGCGAAGGCGGCCGGTGCCGCCGCGTCGGCCGGTGCGAACGCGGCTGCCGCAGCCGCCGCCGCGGCGGACGCGGGCCGGTGGGCCGGTGAGGCCGGTTCCAAGAGCACCGAGGCGCAGCAGGCGGCGGCGCGGGCCAAGCGGCTGGCGGACCAGGCCACGCGTGCGGCCGGTGCCGCGCAGGCCAACGCCAACCAGGCCGCGACGGCGGCACGGCAGTCGCGCGACGCGGCCAACGCCGCCGCCGCGCACGCCGAGGCCGCCGCTGCGGCCGCGGACAAGGCCGCCGACGAGGCGGGCAAGGCGGTGGATGCCGCCAAGGCGTCGACGGACGCGGCGAACGAGGCGAGCAAGGCGGCCGACGACGCGCAGACCGCGGCCGACCAGGCGGCGACCGTGGCCGACCTGGCCCGCAAGGCGGACGCCGAGCGGCTGGCCGAGCAGCAGGACGAGGACGTCCTCGCCGCGGAGGAGGCCAACAGGGAGCACGAGGCGCAGGTCGCCCAGGCCGAGTGGCAGGCGGGCCGGGTCCAGCAGCTGGACGCCGAGACCCGGCAGCTCGTGCAGGACGCCGCCGCCTCCACCGACCCGCAGGTCACGGCCGCCAAGGGCCGGCAGGCCGCGGTCAACCTGCTCACCAGCGGCGGCACCTGGGTGAAGGACGCGGCCGAGACGGCCGTGACCGGCACCGACGAGGACGTGGCCGAGTTCGTGCGCACCGGGCTGGACATCGCCCTGGAGCAGGACGACCGCGTGAGCGCGGCGAACATCGCCGAGACCAGCGACAAGCCGGCGCAGCGGCAGGCCGCGCTGGACGTGCTGGACAAGCCGATCGACCAGGTCCGGGAGTTCCTGCGCACCCGTGCCTACCCCGGCAAGGAGGACGACGACCGGATCGCCGTCGGCAAGATCATGGCCGAGGGCGGCCCGGGCGTGAAGGCGGCAGGCAGCAAGGCGCTGGACGGCACTGCCGCCGATCTGCAGGAGTTCCTGGAGACAGGCCAGTACAAGGCGCGCGAGGACGACGACCGGGTCGCCGTCTCGGAGGCCCTGGCAAGTGGCGGGCCCGAGGTCCAGGCCGCCGCGCAGGCGGCGCTGACCGGGCCGCCGGCCGGCCTGCGTTCCTTCCTCCAGACGGGCCTGTACCGGGCGCGGCAGCGGGACGCCAACGCCGCGTCTCACATCGCGGAGATCAACACCCTGCTGAGCGCCGCCTACAAGTCGGCCGCGCTCGCCCACGCGGACGCCGCCGAGGCACAGCGCGTGGCCGCCCTCGCCCGCAAGGACGCCGCCAAGGCCCTGGAGTGGGCCGACAAGGCGAAGCACTCGGCCGAGCAGGCCTCCGACTACGCCGCGCAGGCCGACAAGTCGGCCGACGACGCGGCGGCCTCCGCCACCCGGGCCGCCGAGTCCGCGAAGACCGCCAGGAACGCGGCGGCCTCGGCCCAGAAGGACGCCCGGTCGGCCGCCCACTCCGCCCAGCAGGCGGAGCACTCCGCGGCGGTCGCCTCGGGCTACTCCGCCCAGGCGAGCACGGCCGCGTACCAGGCGGCGGCCTCCGCGAGCGCCGCGGGCAAGGACGCCGCCGCGGCGGCCAAGGCCTCCTCGGAGGCGCTGAAGATCGCCGCCGACAAGCTCGTGGCGGAGCTGAAGGCGCAGGTCCAGGAGGAGTCCAAGGACCCGAGCAAGCCGCTCTCGGACAAGGAACTGCGCAAGACCCTGGAGAAGCGGCTGTTCCAGTTCCGCAGGGAGCACGCCTTCAACGGCGACATCAAGGCCGGCGACACCATCCTGGTCTGCGGCGGTGACGGCGCCGGTGGCATGGGCTGCATCACCACCACCTACCTGGACCGCCTGATCGCCTGGTACGTGGGCATCGACGAGATCGAGAAGTGCTTCGACAAGTTCGACTCGTCGTGCATGAAGGACCTCGCGCTGCACGCTCTCATGTACAAGTTCCTGAGAAAGTCGCCGTGCAACAGCTTCGCCCCCGGCACCCGGGTGCTGCTGGCCGGCCGGCGGACCAAGCCCATCGAGGACGTCAGGGTCGGCGACCGCGTGGTGGCCACCGACCCGGAGTCCGGGCGGACGGTGGCCGAGCCCGTCGAGGCGACCATCACCGGCAGGGGACGCAAAACACTCGTCGACGTCACGGTCGGCCGGCCGGCGGCCGGGCACGGCGGCACGGTGGTGACCACCGACAAGCACCCCTTCTGGGTGGCGGACGGCCGCGGTGCCTGGCGCGACGCGGACCTGCTCGCCGTCGGCATGCGGCTGCGCACCGACGCGGGCAAGCGGGCGCGGATCACGGCGACCCGCGCCTGGACCGCCCCCGACCAGCGCGTCTACAACCTGACGGTCGCGGAACTGCACACCTATTACGTCCTCGCCGGCGACACCGCGGTGCTGGTCCACAACGCGGGCAAGTTCTGCGGGGCCGACGCGGACGCGCTCCAGCACTGGGACAAGGCGACCTTCAGCAGCGCGGAGGAGACCGCGGTCTACCATCTCGACAAGCACGGCAAGGGCAGGACCCTCGCCGAGTACACCAAGGAAGCGATGGATCTCTGGAACAAGACCAAGCCCGAGGACCGCATCCCGTGGAAGCTGAGGAACGGCGAGATGGGGTGGAAGATCCGCGGCGGCCTGTTCGGCGGCGAGGGGATCTACACCAAGGACGGGAAGATCGTCACCTGGCATGACTGAGACAGCAGCAGGGTTCCGCGCGGCCTTCGAGGCCTTCCGGGCCCTTCCCTACCCCGACTACCCCCGTGAGGAGGCGCTGCGCGACTGGAACTCCCGCCTGCTCGACCTCGACGGGTACGTCGCGGGGTACGCGACACGGGTGTACGACGGCCGGATCGGCGCCGCAGAGGTGCCCGACACCGGGGCGCTGGTCGTGGAGGCCGAGACCCTCCGGCGGGACCTCGACTCGGTCACCCCGCACGGGGCGGACGAGGCGGGGCTGGTGAGCGACTACCGCGCCTACGCCGAGGCGCTGGAGCGGATGGTCCGGCTGCTCGCGGCGCTCGCCCGGACGGCGTAAGGGCCGGGGCCGCGGTTCATCGGACGGTGATCCGCCGGTGAACCGCGGCCCCCGCGGGGCCGCCGGAAGTCCAGGTGGGGACCGCCGCCACCGGCGGCGGGTGCCCGTGGCCCGGGTGGACCGGAAGCCGGCCGCGATTGTGGCGCACCGCAGCGAAGCCGCGCGAGGCGGCCTCCGCCCGGAATCCTCTCCGGGCTTCCCGCAGCGAAGCGGGAGTCGGTCATCGTGAGGGAGTACCTCACCCTCCTCGGCGGCAGGCCAGCGCCGGGCGGGGTGGTCCTCCGGCAGTCAGGGTGAGCTGCTGCCGAGGGGCTTGATCATGGCCCGGTTGACTCGGGGATCGCGTCCGGTGACGTGTGAGGAGCGGGGCAGGCAACCGGCCCGGCGGCGGAGGGCCGGGGTGGCGGTGTTGCGCCGTCCGGTCTCCAGCCTGACCGGCGTCCAGTGATGGCGCTGCGGCGTCTCCTGGGGTCCTCTCGCCGCGCGGGGGCGGGCCGGCGCACAGTCTCGAATAGACCCCCGAGTCGGGCCCCGAGTGGAACCACGGTCGGGTCCCCGTGTCGCTGTCGATCAGTGAACGTGCTCACCGGTGCCAGGTGAGCACGCGGTCACTGCGGCACTACGACGAGCAGGGTCTTCAGTTCCCGTCACGCAACGCCGTGGGGCACCGCAGGTACCAGGCAAAAGACGCCGAATGCGTCGGCTTCATCCAGCGTCCGTACGGCGCGGGCCTGCCGAGCGACCTGATCCGTACGGTGGGCCAGGAGTCGAAGCTCCCCGTCTCCGCGCCCCGGATCGAGGCTCCACTGCGTACGCGGCATGCCGAACTCTCACGTGAAGCGGAAGAACTGCATTCCAAGCTGACGGGTCTGGAAGCCGTACTGCACGCGGTGACGGGGAGCACCAGTGAGCCAGGCGCTGACACCTGACCCGCTCAAACCGAAGTTCGAAAAGCTCGACGACCACGTTGATCGGTTCGGTGAGTACTCCAGCCCGCTCGCTGCGCTGCGGGACGTGGGGCGCCGCCAGCACCTGACCATCCTGGGCACCAGCTGTGTGCGGGCCGAGCACCAGCTCGACTCCGACGGCTAGTCGAGGCGCTGTGCTGCCGCGAGGAGTTCCTCGAGCGCCGCCAGCGTCAGGGTCGCCAGTTCGCCGGGGGCGTCGTCCCGTGCCGGGTCGGCCCAGCGGGTGAAGCCCAGTTTGAAGGCCAGGACGCCGAGTTCGGCGGCGACTTGGGCGGTCGTCTCGGGGACGCCGCGCTGCTTCAAGGCGCCCACCATCGCGGCGGCCATGCCGATGCCCTTGAGCGCGTTGCGCTCCTGGAGCTCCTCGTTCGCCTCGATCGCCGCGTGCAGGAGCGGACCAAGCTCACGGTTGAACGAGGTCATCTCCCCCGACGCGCGCTCCAGACCCGCCGCGACGGCGGCGATCGGCGTCGCGTCCGCGGGGGCGTCGCCGATGCCTTCGACCAGGAGGCGGCTGAGGGTCTTCTGCCCAGCCGAGAGGATCTCCCGCTTGTCGGTGAAGTGCCGGTGGAAGGTGCTGCGGGTGAGGCCCGCGCGCTCGGCGATCTGGGCGACCGTCGTGTCGTCGTAGCCCTGCTCCGCGAACAGGCTCAGCGCCGCCACGACCAGGCGTTGCCGGGCGTCCGGCTTCCATCTCGGCATACGACCATCCTAGGTGATGCGACACGCGTCGCATCATTGGGTGTAGCGTGGCGAGTGATGCGACACCTGTCGCATCACTTGATCCCTAGCATCTTGGAGTCCGCCATGCGCGTCTTCATCACCGGCGGCACGGGCCTGATCGGCTCCGCCGTCGTCGCCGAACTGCTCTCCGCGGGACACACGGTCACCGCCCTGGCCCGTTCCGACGCCTCCGCCGAGAAGGCCCGGGCGGTCGGCGCCGACGTGGTCCGCGGCGGGCTCACCGACCTCGACGTGCTGCGCGGCGAGGCGGAGAAGGCGGACGGTGTCGTCCACCTCGCCTTCAGCAACGACTTCAGCTCACCGGAGGCGCTCGCACAGGCCGTCTCCGAGGAAGGCGCCGCGCTCGGCGCGCTCGGTGACGCCCTCGTGGGCACCGACAAGCCGCTCGTCACCGTCTCCGGTACACCCCTCGCACAGGGACGCCCCTCCACTGAAGGGGACCCGCTGCCCACGGACGGGCCGGTCGGCGGGCGCAGCGTCTCGGTGGAGCGCGCCCTCGGCCTGGCCTCGCGCGGCGTGCGCAGCACGGCGGTCCGGCTGCCGCGCACCGTGCACAACGAGGGCGACGGCGGGTTCGCCGGGCTCCTCACCCAGATCGCCCGCAGCACGGGCGTGGCCGGCTACCCGGGTGACGGCACCCAGCGCTGGCCCGCCGTGCACGCGCTCGACGCCGCCGTACTGTTCCGGCTCGCCCTGGAGAAGGCCCCGGCCGGCACCGCCTGGCACGCCGTCGCCGACGAGGGCGACGCCGTACGGGACATCACCGCGGTCATCGGGCGGCGCCTCGGTGTCCCCTCGAAGTCGGTGCCGCAGGAGAGCTTCGGCCCACTCGGACCGATCTTCGCGGCCGACCAGCCGGCGAGCAGCGCACACACCCGCGCCGCCCTCGGCTGGCAGCCGACCCGGCCGAGCCTCCTGGAGGACCTGGAGAACATCCAGCCCTGAGGCACGGCCGGCTCCGTCAGTCCCGTGCGCCGTGGAACTCGGCGGCGACCGCGCGCGGCCCCCGCACGCCGTACTCGATGACGGGCGCGGCATGCGGGGCCAAGCGCGGGGAGCGGTTGCCGGGGATGCCGGGGCGCGGCTGCGTCGGGCCCTCGCCCTCGTTCAGGGGTCGAAACTGCCCCACATCCAGAACACGGAGGGGCAGTCGAGGGCCGTGCCCAAGATACCCGGCGCTTGCTCGAACTGGGTGGTGGACGGCTCGGGTCGAGCCCCCCAGCGTCGGCGGTCAAGCAGTTCGACCTCGACCCGGGCGGTTCGTCGTCAGGAATAGTTCTGGCTGATCTGCTTGTACTCGGTGAACTCGTCAAGACTCGCGATTCCGCCGAGGCGCCCGAGGCCGCTGGACTTGAAGCCGCCCTCCTCGAACTCGATCGCCAGGTTGGCCCAGCTGTCGACCGAGATCAGCCCGGCGTCGAGATGACGGGCGACTCGAATCGTTCGGTCTGTCCGCTCCGCGAGAGGGAGAGAGGACTTGCTGTCCTCTCTCCGTGGGGAGTTGCGGCCCCTTGACGCGGGCGGCCGTTCGGGGGACAGATCGTGCGGTGCGGTGAAGCGGGCTACCGCTTCACCTTGAGCAGTTCGCCGAAGCCCATGCGCTGCACGAACGCTTCCCGGGTGGACCGCACGACGGCGTTGGCCTTTTCGACTCCGGCTTCGGTGAAGTCGACGACGGTGCGCAGAGGTTTGCTGCCGCGGGGCAGGGCCAGGACGCGCACGATCTCGTCGGCGACCGCGGAGGGGTGCGCGTTCTCCGCTCCGTCGGGGAAAAGCCGGTCATGGGCCTCGTTGTTGCGCTGGACGAGCGGGTCGAGCTCCGCGTACTCGGCGGCGCGGGCGGCGTCGCCGGCCTGGCTGGCGTCGGGGAAGTGCCGGGTTCCCTGGGTGAAGGGGCCGGGCATCACGATCGTGGACTCGATGCCGAAGGCGTTGAGTTCGTAGGCGTAGCTGACGGCCAGGGAGTCCATCGCGGCCTTGGATGCGGTGTAGGGGCCGAGGAACGGCGGGGTGGTGATCGGTATGGTGCTGCCGACCCAGATGAGCGTCCCGGCACGCCGCTGACGCATGTGCGGCAGCGCCGCCCGGTTCACGCGGTGAGCGCCGAGCACATTGGTGTCGAACAGGTCTGCCAGGTCTGCTGGGGTGAAGGCCTCGAGGTAGCCGACGTACAGGTGCCCGGCATTCTGCACCACGACGTCGAGCCGGCCGGTTTCTTCAAGGATGCGCTGGACAGCGGCGTCGGCGGCCTCCTGAGAGGTGACATCCAGTTCGAGGACCCTCAGGTCCTGGTTCTCCTTCTCTGCGATGTCCAGGAGCTCGCAGGCGTGTTCCCGGTTGCTGCCTTTCACGCTTCTCATGCTGGCGTAGACCGTGTGTCCGGCCCTGGCGAGAGCCTTGGCGGTGAGGTTGCCGATGCCGGTGGCGGCACCGGTGATCAGAACGACAGACACGGGCATGGTCCTTTCCGTCTGCTGTGCGTGCGGGAGGGGGAGCCGTACGAGGTGAGCCCGCCGCCGCGTTCACCGGGGGATGCTGCGGCAGCGGGCAGCGTGACGTCAGGCCATGCCGCCGTTGGCGTACAGGACCTGGCCGTTGACCCAGCGGGCGGGGCCGGCGAGGAACGCGACGGCCTCTGCGATGTCCTCAGGGGTGCCCAGGCGCTCCATGGGATTGGCCTTGGTGATGTTGTCGATGAGCTCCTGGCTCTTGCCCTCGAAGAACAGGGGGGTGGCGGTGGGGCCGGGGGCGACGGCGTTGACGGTGATGTCACGGCCTCGCAGTTCGCGGGCGAGGATCAGGGTCAGTGCCTCGACACCGCCTTTGGAGGCGGCGTAGGCGCCGTAGGCGGGCAGTTGCAGCCGGGTCACCGACGTCGAGAAGTTGATGATCGCGCCGCCGGGCCGTACCTGCTGGGCGGAGAGCTGGTCGATGACGAAGGTGCCGCGGAGGTTCGTCCGCTGAATGCGGTCGAAGGTGTCCAGGTCCATCTGCGCGATCGGGGCGAGCGGCATGACGCCGGCCGTGTGGGCGACGACGTCGACGCCGCCGAACGTGTCGGTGGCGTGCCGGAACAGCTCCGCCATCGCAACGGGGTCCGCGACGTCACCGCCGAAGACCGTGGCCTGCCCGCCCATGGCGATCACGGACTGCGCGGTGTCCTGCGCCTTCGCCTCGTTTCCGCTGTAGTGGACCACCACCGCGATCCCGTCCTTCGCGAGACGTTCGGCGACGGCGCGGCCAATGCCGCCCGAGCCGCCGGTCACGATGGCGACACGGGCGGGCAGCTGGGTTTCGGGCATGGGGACTCCTAGCTATGTGGACTCGATGTCCATATAACCGTAGCGCTATAAAGACAGCCTGTCCATTAAGCTGGGGGGTGCAGACGAAGCGGAAGGAGCACACATGACGGACAAGCCCTTGAACGCGCCCACACCCCGGCGTGGGCGCGGACGCCGGCCGGCCGCCGAAGTGCGAGCCGGTGTCCTTCGGGCCGCCGCCGACCTGCTGCTGCATGAGGGAATCAGGGCTGTGACCTTCGACCGGGTCGCCACGGCGGCCGGGTCGAGCAAGATGACCCTGTACAAGTGGTGGCCGTCCGCCGGAGCGCTCGCGGCCGAAGCGTTTTTCGCGCACAGTGAGGAGCAGCTCGAGTTCCCGGACACCGGTGACATCAGAGCCGATCTCACCTCCCAGCTCTGCGCGTTCGTGCGGCTGCTCACTCACGGGAACACAGGGGCGGCCATCGCGGGACTGATCGGAGTCGCGCAGACGGACCCGGAGCTGTCCGCGGCGTTCTCCCAGCACTACTCCGCGCCACGCCGGGCACTGGCACTGGCCGCGTTCGAGAAGGCCCGTGCTCGCGGGCAGCTCCGCGACGACATCGACCTCGGCATCCTCGTGGACCAACTGTGGGGCGCCTGCTACAACCGTCTGCTCGTCCCCGACGCACCTCTTGACGAGGACTACGCCATCGCTCTCGTGAACAACGCCCTCGACGGGGCGTCAGCTCGGTAACTCTCGCCTCAAGCCACCACCGACGCCGATCCCACGATCACGCAGGTCGGCCGACCGTCGGCACCTCCGGCACGGCCTGACAGGGACGGTGCTAGCGAGCGCTCTCGCCGGCCAATGAGCGAGCTGTCCGTCACCTCTGAGTGCCGAGTGGCGGAGACGGTGCCTACTTCAGGTGGCACTTGATCACCACCGTGGACACTGGATCGGGCAGACTCAGGCGTCATTCCGCTGAGTACACGCGCCAGACGGGCGAAGGCCCGCGCGCCTGCCGGACCGAAGATCTCGCCGTTGCGGCCCCACACGGCGAGCACCAGGACCCCGCTGGTGCGCAGGAACTCGTGCAGCAGCGGGTAGAGCGGGCGATTGTTCTGGCAGTCGCGGACAACGCCACTCGAACCTCGTCGTTGCCCGTGCGGGAGACGAGGGCGAAGTCGTGCTCCCAGGTGTCCCGGCTGAGCAGGCTCGCGTCGGGCACGCCGTGCACATGCTCCCAGCGGATGGCCTCGACACTCAGCGCGGCGCGGACCGCGGGTTCGGTGCCGAAACCGGGGTGTGCCCCGTAGACCCAGACGCCGGTCCGGAACGACTCGACGAAACCGTCATCGTAGTGACCGACGCATTGTCGTGCGCGGACGGCCCAACGCGGACGCCGGTTGAGTCGTCCCTGCTGGGAGCAACAGCGCGGTCACGGCTCACTGTTGGGCGCCTTGTGCCTCCATGTCCGGTGAACCCCAAGTGAGCGACTCAGTTCGGGGACGTCATCCGAAGCCGGAGGAAAGGGAACAAGCTCGACGGGGCGTAAGGGAAGCCAGCGTGGTGGGCTGCACCGCACTGGCGGCGGCGGAGCCGAGCAGTAGTTCGGCAAGGTCATGGGGCTGAGCCTGTTCACTGCTTGGAGTTGCCGCGGTGATCCGGTCCAGCCGGAAACCCCGGCCGGCCCGTCGCGTGCGGCACCAGGCGATGAGGTACCAGCGGCCGTCGGTGGCGAGCAGCCCGGCCGGTTCCACCAGACGGTCGCTTTCGCGTCCCGCCGCATCGACGTAGGACAGCCGCAGAACCGTACGTGTGGTGAGAGCCTGCTCCACGGCGGCGCGGACCTCATAGTTGCTCGGTGAGGGCAGGGTGACGATCCGTGCGGCGAGCTCCCGTGCCGCCGCCGAGACGGAATCGGTCATCGAGGCCGCGATTTTCTGGGCTGCTGTCCGGGCCGCACCGGCGTACGGGGCGGAGGTGCCAACTGCGGCCAGCGCCACTGTCAAGGCCGAGGCTTCCTCGGCGGTGAAGTGGACCGGGGGCAGGGTCATCTTCGGGTCGATCGACCATCCCCCGCCCCGCCCGGGTGAGGTGCGAACCGGGACACCGGCCTCCATCAGCGTCTGTAGGTCGCGCTGTACCGTGCGCGTACTCACCTCGAATCGCGCGGCGAGCGCCGCGACCGTCAGCGGTCGCGGCGCCGCCGCGCGCAACTCTTCCACCAGCGCATAAAGCCGAGCAGTGCGGTTCACGCTGCCGACGCTACCGTCCCGCTGTGGTCAGGAAGTCCCGCTGACGCCGCAGCTCCCGCTCGGTGATGGTCAGCGGGAACAAGGTGAACCCGTGCATGGCACCGGCGACGACACCGAGTTGCACCTGCGCACCGGTCGCCTCCCACCGTTGGGCCAGGAACAGCGAGTCGTCGCGCAGCGGATCCTCGGTGCCGACAACGATCCGAGCCGACGGCAGGCCGGTCAGGTCCGCAAACAGTGGGGAGACCTCGGGATCTCGGCGCTCTTCCGCCCCCATCGCCGGCGTGAACAGCTCGTAGTACTGCCGCATTGTGTCGGTGTTGCTGAGCAGTCGCCTGGATCCGAACAATCGCTGGCTCGGTGTCATCGACAGGTCGTAGGGGCCGAAGAGCAGGTGGGCCGCGCAGAAGGCGCCGGTGATGCCGTGCCGGTCACGAAGGCGCAGCAGTGTCAGGACGCTCAGGTGGGCACCGGCCGATTCACCGCCGACCAGCAGCCGTTGGGTACCGAACTCGGCCGCGGCGTGGTCGACCAGCCATCGGGCTGCGGTTTCGCAGTCGTCGGGAGCGGCGGGGAACGGGTGTTCCGGCGCGAGGCGGTACTCCACGCTGACCACGGCCAGCCGTGCCTGCTGGGCAAGTTGCCACAGCGTCTCGTCCTGCCCGTCCGCGGAGCCGATCACCCAGCCGCCTCCGTGGACGTGCAGGTACACGCCGTCGACGTGGTCGGGCATGAACACCCGGACTTTCACTCCGCCGGCGATGACGCGGTCTTGCCCCTGCGGCAGTCTCACCGGTGGCCTGTCACCACCGAGCTGGTTACCCCTCAGGGTGGCCAGTACGGCTGCGTCCGGCACCTCGGCACGCGTCGGGCGGCTCGCAGCGGCGGCGGCGAAACGTTCGTTGAACTTCAAGGTCTCGGCGAGGCAGTCCTCGTCTGTGATCGTCATGCTGTCGACGGTCGCAGCCGTCCGCGACAACGTCCTGTCACCCTTTCCTGGTGAGCTACGTCACTGTCCTGGTGCGTCGTCCAGCAGACCGCCCATGAGCGTGACACTCGGCCGCCACGGTGTCTCGCCCGCCCCACCGCCCCGGACACACGCCTGAACGCAGCCGGCCCCGGTCACTGCTCTCCTTTCCACAGGGTGCCACCCTGGCGGGGGTCGAAGTCGGTCCGGGCGACGTACCCGGAGAAGTCGCGCGGCGCCCGGCCCAGCGCCTCCTCCACCCCGTCGGTCACGGGGCTCCCCGCTCCTCGAGGATGTGCCGGGACAGCGCGATCCATTCGTCGGTCACGGTCTCCGGGTGTCCGGTGGCGACGACCTCGGCGCGGTACTCGTCCCCCGTGACGGGGACGAAACGCAGCGGTCGGCCCGTGACCTCGGCGATCTCCGCGACCGCGGCGCCGAAACTCAGGGAGCGGGCACCGGAGTGGGCGTACGTGCGCCCCGTGTGCCCGTCCTCCGTCGGCGCCGCGACGGCCACGTCCGCGACGTCCGCAGCGACTGTTCGTCCGTCCGGGCAGCAGTCGGTGATCTTGAGGCTCATGGATGTTCACGAGACACAGCAGCAGTGTGACGGCCTGCCCTCGCGAGGGCGGGGGGGCCTGGCGCCGACGTGTGGGGATCAGCCGGTCTCGTCAGCGAGCCGGTGGTGTGAGGACAGTGCGGTCGAACGGGCCTCCATGGGAGGCGGCGTACGCGACGGCGTCGTTGACGGCGTCGAGGGCGAACGACCGGACCCGTTCGGCGGCGAGGTCCAGGGCGCCCGAGGCGAGGAGCCGGATGATGCCGACGTTCGCTGTACGCGGGTACATCCACTGGCCGCGCACGGTGATCGAGTTGCGCATGATCCATGGGTACGGGAGGGCGAGGTCGTCGCCACCGAGCATGCCGACGCCGCCCATGAGGACGACGCGGCCGTATTCACGCACGGTCATGGCTGCCGTGCGCGCTGCCGAGCTGGGTGCGCTCGGCGGTAGCAGGTCGATCACCATGTCGATCGGGCCGTCGGCCGCCGCGGACATCGCCGCACGGTCGCCGGCCTCGTCCCCGGTGAGCGGGACCGGACGCAGACGCGGACCGAACCGGTCGGCGAGGAGGTCGAGCGTGGTCCGGTTGCGGCCCGGGGCGACCACGCGGCCCGCCCCCATGGCGAGCGCGACCGCGACCGCACTGCTGCCGAGGTTGCCGGTGGCCCCGCTGACGAGGAGCGTCTCACCGGCTGCGAGCCCGCCGGCCAGCAGCCCGCCATAAGGGATGACGTGCACGGCGAGCGCGGCCCAGCGGGCAGGGTCGTCCCCCGCCGCTGCGGGAAGCGGAAAGACGTTCTCCGTCGGGACCCGCATGAGCTCGGCGAACGACCCGTCGTGCAGGTGTCGGGCGAGGCGCGCGCCGCCCTCGCCGCGGGCACTCCAGCCCTGAAGCGTGATGTCGGGCGTCAGCGCGTCGTCCCGCGAGCGCACCGTCGAGTCGCACCACACCAGGTCGCCGGGGCACAACCGGGTGGCGTCCGGACCCACGTGGACGACCCGTCCCACGCCGCCGATCCCGGGCACGACGGGAGGGACCAGGGGGTAGTTCCGCTCGCCGCTGAAGACCTCAGCCGCGTACGGGGCCACACAGGCGGCGAGGACCTGGACCACCACCTCGCCGCCGCCGGCCTCGGGATCGGGAACCTCCCGCACCGTGAGCGGGGCACCGAACCGCGTCAGAACTGCTGCTCGCACCTGATGACCTCCGTGTTCGTCCTTGTTCGTCGGGATCGACACTAGGCACCCGGGCGGCATGCGGGAAGCGATGATCAGGCATCTGTGGTATGCATGCACCGCATGGACATCTCCAGCACAGGCCTACGGGTCCTGCGGCAGATCGCCGAGTCCGGCAGCTTCACCGCAGCAGCCGCCCGGCTCGGCTACACCCAGTCGGCGGTCTCGCGCCAGGCCGCCTCCCTCGAACGAAGCGCGGGCACCGCCCTGTTCGAACGCCGCCCCGACGGAGTACGGCTCACCCCCGCGGGACTGACTCTGCTGCGCCACGCCCGTACGATCCTGGACTGCCTGACGGCGGCCGAACGCGACCTCACCGGGACCGCCCCGCGTACCGAACTGGTGCGGCTCGGGCTGTTCCTGAGCGCGGGCGCGGCCATCCTGCCCCTCGCGCTCACCCGCCTCGCGGCGACCGACCCGCAGATCACGGTCACGACGACCGAGGGCACCACGCCCTCCCTGGTCCGGTCACTGCGCGCGGGCTCGATCGACCTCGCCGTACTGACGTCCCGCCCGCCCCACCGGCCCTTGGACGGTGAGTCGCCGCGCCTGCACGTCGAGACCGTTGCGGACACCGAACTGGTCGTGGCGGTGCCTTCGACCGGAGCGTTCGCCGGCCGCACCGCGGTGCACGTCGACGAACTGGTCGACGTCCCGTGGATTGCCGCCCCGGCGTCGAACGCCGAGCCACTGCTCGGCGTGTGGCCTGGCCTGCCCGGACGGCCGGACATCGTCCACTGCGCGCGCGACTGGCTGACGAAGCTTCAGCTGGTCGCCGGTGGCTTCGGGGTGACAACGGTGCCCTGGCGGCTCTCGCCGGTGCTGCCGCCCGGGGTGAGCCTGCTGCACGTCGAAGGCGCGCCCCCCGAGGTCCGCCGGGTTCTCGTGGCGCGGCTCCCTGGCCGCCCCACCCCGGCGGTCACGGCCGTCACCCGCGCGATCGCCTCCACCACCTGATACGTCCCGCCGGCCGTCAGATTCGGTGCCGTAGCCCGCCGAGGACGCGCACCATCACGTGCACCCCGGCATCAACCAGGGCCCTTCCAGCAGGAACACCCCGCTGCTGCCCGCACCAGGCCGGCGATGGCGCGGTAGGTGTCGGGCAGGTTGCCGCGCCGGTGGGTGAAGCGGGTGAGCTGCTTCCAGCGCTCGTGGTCGGCGAGGGCGTGCTCGACAGTGATGCGGTCGGAGGAGTGCCGGTGCCGGTCGCGTCCCAGCGTGCGTGCACGGGCGGCAGTGCGCTCTTGTCCGGCTTCCTGGGCGGTGTGATCACCTGGCCTGGGTGATCACACCCGAGACCGAGGTAGCCGTCGTCCAGGAGGGCTCCGACGCTGTGATCCCACCAGCCACGGCTGAGATCACCCCTGTGCGCGAGCGGCGCCACGGCCCACTCCAGACGCGAGCCGCTCCTGGTGCACAGGAGGCAGGACGCCCCCGCTTCGCGCGGCTCCTCCCCCGACACACGGCCTGGCTGCCGCACCACGTGAGCCGCGGACAAGGGTGCTCAGTGCGGGCGGGCGCGATAGAGGTCGCGCAACAGGGCGACCTCGGCCCCGTGGTGCAGCAATTCCTGGTTGACCCACCACACGATGTCGATGAACGGCTCCTCTGGATCGCTGCCGTGCGGGTAGGTGCAATATCCGACAGTGTCCAGTGCAGCCTCGTCGACGCTCAGCAGCGCCTTCCGCCAGGCCGCTGCACTGGCGTCGAAGGCCGCGACCGCTCCCGCGGCGTCCCCGCTGACGGAACAGTCGTCCCGCGTCAGGGCGTGACCGCCGACGGTGTGGTCGGCACGCAGGGCCAGCATTTCGCCGAGGTGGCTCAGGCGCCACGCGATAGTGGTGAAGGGCGGCGGCCAGGGATGCGGGTAGGACGCGGCGTCCCGGCCCCAGTCGCCGGCGCCGGCCAGGGAGGTTGCGCGCGGTCCCGGCCCGTCCACGCGCCGCCGTACCGACCAGCAGTCAGGCACCGGTTCCCAGAAGTATTCCTCGTCGGTCATGGGGAAGACCTCGGTCTCTGCCCCGTCGCCGCTGTCCATGACCGGCCCTGTCATACGGTCGGCGAGGCGTTCACGTGCGAAGTCGAACTGCTCCAGCAGGGGAGACAGGCGGGAGGGTACCGTCATCGGACGCTCCTGTGTCGAATCGGTCCAGGGTCAGTCCGCCAGCCTGGCACAGCCGGCACCGCAGCCGCGTCCCCGCACCGGGGCCCGGCATCGATCGCCGCCTGCCGAGCGCGCGCCTGCCGCAGGGCCCGTGTCCGGCAGGCGGCCCCGCAGTAGCGCCGACTCTTCCTGCCGACAGGCGTGCCCCGCACTGCCGGCATCGAGAGGCGTTCCTGCTGACCACGCCTCCAGCGTGCGCCTCTTCACTGCCGTCGCCGACAGGTGGTCCGGGCGGAGGACTCCCGTGCTGGTGAGGGTGTTGCTCATGCGCCCCGACCCGTTACGCCGTCCGTCCTGCTGACATCAGAAATTCGCGGCAAGCCTGGCTCACTCCCCCGGCGGAAGCCTGGTGAACGGCCCGGCACCAGCAGCGGGACTTCCTGCGCGCGGTCGGTGGACGCGGAGTCGGCCTGGGGTGCGCCAGCGCCGCGTTGGCGAGACGTTAGCGCCGCTTCCGAGGCTGGAAGCCGTAAGTTCCGATCTCGGAAGGGGCGTTATGTCCACAGCAAGCACGGCAGCACGGCTGTCCGGTACCTCCCGGCTCGCGGCCGTCCTGGTGATCGCCTTAGCGTTCGTCCTCGGTCTGGTCCCGGCCCAGTCCGCCCATGCGGCGTCCACCAACGAGTACAACCGGGTCTACTGGAACGTCACCAACTTCGACGCGGTGAGCACGCAGGCCGGCAACAACTACCAGACCATGATCGACGGCATCCGCGACATCGCCGGCCAGAACTGGACCACGGTCGACCACGTCCAGCGGACCACGACCGCCCCTGACCGGCTCATCGAGGTCCAGGTCCAGGACAACGGGGACCTCGCCAACCCGCACCGCCTGTCGCTGTTCTTCTGGGCGCACAACCTCTACCTGATCGGCATCTCCTCGGAGGGCCGCAACTACGCCTTCCGCGACGTCCCCGCCGGTGAACTGCGCAGCGCCGAGCGGATCATGCGCCGCCAGCCCTGGACCCGGGACTTCCAGACCTTCTCGCCGTTCACCTTCACCGGCCGGTACACCGGTAACCAGGGCCTGGACCCGAGCACCACCCGCGGCAACCTGCGGCTGGACATGCCCAACCTCGGCGGATCCCTCCGCCGGCTCGGACGGCTGGCCAGCACCAGCAACACCCAGCAGGTCCGCAACGACCTGACCACCGTCATCGCAGCCACCGCGGAGGCGTCCCGCTTCGGCTGGATCTCCCAACGCGTCCGGCAGATCCTCTCCGTCGGCGCCGACTACGACTCCAACGGCCCTCAGACGACGCTGGGCTCGTTCGGTGTCGGTATGGAGAACAACTGGAGCGCCATGACCACCTGGGTCCGCAACAGTTCCGCGGGCTCCGACCCGTCCTGGTTCCACATCGACAACGGCCCCGGCTACCGCAGTGCCCGCGACATGATGGAACTCAGCGGTGAGCGCTCCATGCACTACTTCCTCGGACTGGGCTCCGCGATCTGACGCGGGGGCCCGGAGAGCCGGCAGCCGACGTACCCCCGGCCCCTCCACCAGATCACGCACCGCAGGGCCGGTCCCCATCGCGAGGGGACCGGCCCGAGCCGGTTCACGCGCGGCGCTCTGGCAGTCCCGGCCGGGCCGGCAACGACCGCAGCAGTGCGCTGGTGGGCAGTGGTGGCGGGCCTTACGCCCGTGGCGGGACGGCAGACGAACTCAGAGCTGGGTTTCACCGCCGTCCACGACCAGCTCGACGCCGGTGGTGTACGTGGCGTCGAAGGCGAGGAACGCGGCCGCCTTGGCGAACTCCTCGACGGTGCCGTAGCGCTTCATGGGGTTGCTCGCGGTCCGCTCCGCCCTGAACCGGTCGGCGGCCCCTTTGGACAAGTTCATCGTTTCCAGAATCCCCGAGTCGATGGGACCCGGGCTGATCGCATTGACACGAACTCCCCGCGGAAGCAGCTCGCGGGAGAAGGTGCGGGCCATCGAGCGCAGCGCCGCCTTGCCGGCCGCATAGACGCTGGTCTCCACCATGCCGACGACGTTCGCGATCGAGGTGGTGAGGACGATGCCGGCGTTCGCGCTCAGCAGCGGGGCGAGCTTCTGCACAGTGAAGAAGGAGCCCTTGACGTTGATCGCGAACAGTTCGTCGTACACGTCCTCGGTCGTCGACTCGAGGGGCGTGAGGGATGAGATGCCGGCGTTCACGAACAAAGCCCCGATCGAGCCGAGTTCGCCTTTCACACGGTCGGCGAGCATATCCAGGTCGGGCAGTGAGGCCACATCCGCTCGGACGGCCACGGCATTCTCGCCGAGCCGCTCGCGTGCCGCGTCGAGCTTGGCCCGAGAACGGCCGGTGATCACCACGCGGGCTCCGCCTCGCACCAGCAGCTCCGCCAGCGCGAGCCCCATGCCGCTGCTGCCGCCCGTGATCACCACATTCTTGTCGCTGTACCCACCCATGAACCGAGGTTGCTCCGTTCCATCATCAAGAACATGTCCGTGTATCTGGATGTCGCCGTTCACGAAGCGAATCAACCGAGGGTTTCGATCTTCATGTCGCCTGTGGTGATCGTGCGGATGTGATCGCCGGCGAGCACGTCGTGCGGGTTGCCGAGGTCGATGGCGCTGGCCTCGTCGAGGCGGGCCAGCTGCGAAGGAGTGAGGTCGACCTGCAGGGCACCCAGGTTGTCCTCCAGCTGCGCGACGGTGCGGACGCCGATGATGGGTGCCGTCACGCCCGGGGCGTTCACGGTCCAGGCCAGTGCTACCTGGGCGGGTGTGCGGCCCAGCTCCGAGGCCACCTCCTTCACCGCGTCGGCAATGGCAAGGTTGCGGTCGGTGACCCATCCCAGAGCGGCGTTGAGGCTCTTGCGGTTGCCGGCGGTTTCGCCGACGACGGAGCCCACCGGCTTCTGGTCCTCCCGGCTGTACTTGCCGGTGAGCACCCCGCCGCCCAACGGGGAGTAGGGAACCACGCCGAGTCCCATCTCCCGTGCCATCGGGATCAGGTCACGCTCCGTGGTGCGCTGGATCAGGCTGTACTCGGTCTCCAGTGCGACCAGTGGAGACCAGCCGCGCAGGTCGGCGATCGCCTGCATGCGCGACACCTGCCAGGCCGGGGCGTTGGAGATCCCCACGTACAGCACCTTGCCCTGCCTCACCAGGTCGTCCAGGCCCCGCAGGATCTCCTCCACCGGCGTCCTGAAGTCCCATACGTTCACGTAGAGCAGATCGATGTAGTCGGTGTTCAGCTGCCGCAGACTGGCTTCCACCGACGCCAGCATGCTCTTGCGGTGGGTACCCCCGGAATTCGGGTCACCGGGCCGGCGCAGCGTCGAGTACTTCGTCGCCAGCACCATCTTGTCCCGGTGGGTGTGGGCGAATTCGCCGAGCAGTCGCTCGGAGCTGCCCTGGGTGTAGGTGCTGGCGGTGTCGAAGAAGTTGCCGCCGAGCTCGGTGTAGCGGTCGAAGAGCCTGCGCGCCTCGTCGCGTTCGGCGCCCCAGCCCCACTCGGTGCCGAAGGTCGCCGTGCCCAGCGCCAGCGGTGAGACCCGGAGTCCGGAACGGCCCAGCAGCCGATAAGTGTCGAGAGTGAGTGCCATCGTGTTCTCCTGTGAGGTGCGGTTCGTGGCGTTCGTGAGGTGAGGATCGATGGTCGGCCCGCCCGGTTTTCAGGCGCCGAGCCCGTAGCCGCCGGCCGCGCTGATGTCCTGGCCGGTGATGTAGCCGGCGGCGTCCGAGGCGAGGAAGGCGACTGCTAGCGCGGCCTCCTGACTGGATGCGAAGCGCTCGAAGGGGATCTTCGAGCGCATGGCGTCCCGGCCGCTCTCGGGCGCCCCCAGCTTGTTGGGCAGCGGGGTGCCGGTGGCCCCGGAGTCCACGGCGTTGACGCGAATTCTGCGCGGGGCCAGTTCGCGCACGAGCGAGGACAGCATGGCCGGCAGCGCGCCGCGTGTCGCCGCCCCCACCGTGGCGCCAGGGGTTGGGTGGCGGGATCCGATGCCGAGGGTCAGCACGGTCGAGCCGCCGTCATTCATGAGGGGAAGGATCTTCGGAGGGTGAAGTACTGGCCCTTGAAGCCGAGGTCGGCGTGCTTGTCGAACGATTCCTCCGTCACCTCGGCAACCGGTGCCGGACGGCAGATCCCGGCGTCGAGGAAGGGGGGGTCCCAGCAGCCGAACCGCTCCGACGCCGCTGACATCAGGGCGTCGGTGCCGGGGAGCAGGCCCGCGCCGGAACGGACGACGAGCACGTCGTCGGGGAGCCCGGATCCTGCTCGTGCGAGGGATAGGGATTCTGTCCGGTGACCGCGGCCTGGCAGCCGCCGGCGACCAGCAGTCAGGCCGCCGCCCGGCCGATCCGGGTCGTTCCCCCCGGTGATGAGCGCTGCAGGCATGGCAAACCCTTCGTCGCTGAAGCGATGGGTGAGACCACCCATAATCGGGGACCTCCCCGTTTGTCTCACCGTACACTAAACCGGGGACATCCCCGAATCGTTCCCGAGTCTCATCCGACACTCACGATGGCGAAGGTCATGACACCTCCACGCAGCACCCTGCGCGCCGACGCGCAGCGCAACCGCGAGCAGCTGATCGCCACGGCCGCCGAAGCCTTCGCGTCCGGACGCGCGGTCTCCCTGGACGCGATCGCCAAACGCGCGGGAGTGGGGAACGCCACCCTGTACCGGCACTTCCCCACCCGAGAGGATCTGGTCGAAGAGGTCTACCGGGACCAGATCCGGCCCTTGCGCGACGATGCGCGCACCCTGCTGGCTGCCAAGCCGCCCGCGCAGGCCCTCCACGCGTGGATGCTCCGATTCGCCGACTGGGCCGGTGAACGACGCGGAATCTGCGAGGCCCTGGTCGCCATGAGTGCGTCCGGCCGCTTCGGTACCGGACCGGTCTGCGACGAGGTCCAGCAGGTCCTGGCGATGGTGCTCGAGGCCGGCGCCGCAGCAGGAGAACTGCGCAGCGACATCGACCCGGTCGAGGTAGGCGGAATCCTCGCCGGTCTGCTCTCCGTGGCCGGTGCACCCGAGCAGCGCCCCCAGCTGAACCGAATGCTGGGTGTCGTCGTCGACGGCCTCAGGCCCCGCTAGGCCATTTCGTTCGGATCAGCCGGTCGTTGGTCCGGGTGTGCCGTCGACTGATGCGCAGTGGGCACGGACGGACGGTCTGGGCGGCGGTGCAGCGGACACGGGCGGACGGAGGCCAGAAGGTTCGCCTTGGGTCAGCCTGTGGGCGGCCTTTCGACGCTGCCGACCGCTTTCGGCCGCGGCGGCAGCAGAAGGTCGGCGTTGGCCAGGAAGGAGGGTGAGCCAGGTGGTGAGCCGTCGGGCCAGCCCACCACCGCGAACACCGCCCGTAGTGCCAAGCCCGGCAACTGCTTCAGTACGTCACGGACTTGCCACACATGGTGTCCCTGCTGTGGCAGCCCTTCACCAGACCGCTGTCCGAGGACGCGGTGAAGGCCACCGAAGACATCGCCCCCTACCTGGCGAACACCGTCTCACGCGTGGCCCTCGACGAGGACTCGGTCTGCCCGAGGACCGACGCCCAGGGCGGTCTGCTCGAACTCGTCCACGACAAGGCGCGCATCGAGCGCGGCGTCATCGGCTACATCACGGTGGCGGTCGCCCCCGGTGCCACGGACGACGGCGAGGGCGCACCCGGCGGCGGCCCCGCCCCCACCGCTTCCCCGACGCCCTCCGCCTGACACGACGATGTCGCCACACGTGACGGACAGAGCTGCGCCGATATCTGCGGCCGTGGCCTGCCTGATCCGGCTTGCGGGTGCCGGGGTCTGCACCGTCGTCACGAACGCACAGCGAGTCACTTCCTGGCCTTCACCAGCAGCGCATGCGCACTCGTCTGCTACCGCCGACTCACCCAGGGAGATGACTTGTCACAACTCGCGGCCGACCAGGAAGTCCAGCACCGTGAGCAGGTCCCCTGCGGCCGGGGCGGCCAGCGGGGCCCGTGACAGGAGGGCACGGGCGGTGGACGTGTGCGTGCGGGCCTCGGCCAGTGCCGCTGTTCGGCCGCCGGCCGCCTCGATCAGCTCGGCTGCCTCCTCAGAACGCCCCGGCGAGTCCAGCAGTTCGGGCAGGGCACGGCCCGCCGGGGAATCGAGGGCGGCCAGCACGGGGTAGGTCTTCTTGCGCTCCCGTAGGTCGCCGCCCGTGGGCTTGCCCGTGACGGCGGGGTCGCCCCAGATTCCGAGTACGTCGTCGACCAGTTGGAAGGCGATGCCGAGATGCCGTCCGGCCCGGTCCAGCACGCTGGTGGTGTCCTCGTCCGCGCCGCCGAGTGCGGCGCCCAGGGCGGCGGCACAACCCAGCAGGGCACCGGTCTTGGCCTCCGCCATGGACCGGTACTCCTCCACCGTCACCCTGTCCGGGCCGGTGCACGGCCGGCCGGTGAACAGCAGGTCGTCGGCCTGCCCGCGCATCAGGTCGGCCAGGGCAGCCGAGAGGAGCCGAACGGCACCGGCACCCTGCGGCACGGCGGCGAGGGTCTCCACCGCCAGCGCGAACAGGGCGTCGCCTGCCAGCACCGCCGGGCCCGTGCCGTACGCCTTCCACACGGCCGGGCGGCGGCGCCGGGTCGCGTCGCCGTCCATGATGTCGTCGTGCAGCAGCGAGAAAGCGTGGACCAGTTCCACCGCGACGGCCGCCGGGATCCCGGCACGCTCGTCGGCGCCCGCCGCTCGCGCGCCGAGCACCGCCAGTGCCTGCCGTACACCCTTGCCGCCCGGTGCGGTGGCGGGCGCGCCGCCCACCTCGCACCAGCCGAAGGAGTACGCGGCCATCTCGCCCAGCCACGGATGAAGCCGACCCACCGCCTGGCGCAGCGCCGGCCGCACCAACCCGGTGCAGTGGACGAGGAGTTCGGGCGCGGCGGGCGGGGCCTGGAGCGCGGTCACCGTACGACGTCCGCGTCGAGTTCGAACTCCTCCTGGGCGCGTTCCACCAGCCGTTGCACGTGCTTGAGGCCGCTGCCTTCCAACGAGCGTGCTAGGTCGGCGAGTTCGGCCGCCGTGTCGTCGCGGCTCCTGCCAAGCCGTGCCAGCGACTTGGTGAGGCCCAGCCGGGCGAGCGCCTCGCCCCGCGGCTCGTTCATCGCGCGGAACTCCGAAAGCGCCAGCTCGTACATCCGGCGCGCCTCCTCGTGACGTTCGGCCCGGTGGAGGACGTTGCCGCGCATCTTGTGGTTGTAGGCCAGCGCGCTGGACAGGTTCATCGCGCGGCAGCCGGCCTCCGCTCGGGACAGCAGCTCCAGCGCGCGCCCGGTGTCCTTGTCGCGCACCGAGAGGATGTCCGCGAGGCCGCGCAGCGCCCATGCGTGCCCGCGCCGGTCCTCGGCGCGCTCGGCTATCTCCGCCGCCTCCTCGAACAGCGCGTACGCCCGGTCGAAGTCCCCGGTGTTGCGGTGCATCTGGGCGATGCCCTCCAGGGCCCACACCGTGTGCCGGGCCTCGCCGCGCCTGCGGGCCTCGGCCAGCAGCTGCTCGTGCAGCCGGCCGACCGCCGCGTAGTCGCCCTGGATACGGCCGGTCTCCGCGAGTCCGGCCAGCGAATAGCCCCGGCAGACGACGTCGCCGGCCCGTTCGCCGAGTTCGGCCGCGAGTCCGAGCAGCCGCCAGGCCAGCGGGAACGCCCCGCGCTGCCGGGCGAGGGTGCCGCCGCTCCACAGCGCCCACGCCATCGCCGCGGCGTCACCGGCCTCCCGAGCGGTACGGTAGCTCGCCTTCCAGGCCCGGTCGGCCTCCTCCACCTTTCCAAGCCGCCGGTACGCCTCGGCGACGGCGAGCCCGCAGCGGGCGGCCTCGGCCGGCTGACCCGACCGCTCGGCCTCGCGCAGCTTCTCGATGCCTTCCGCCAGCACGTCCGTCAGCGAGGAGTTCACGGACAGGGTGGTCAGGGCGCCCTGGTACTCGGGAGCGAAAGCCTTGCCGTACATGCATGCCTTTCTATAAACGCTGTGTATACATGCCGTGTATAGCGCGTCGTGAAGACGCCCCGGCCGAGAGGACCGGGGCGTGTCGGTCTGTTGCCGACCAAGACGCGGGTTCGGCGGCGCGGGTTGCCCGAGTGGTGTGGATCATGCTGTGAAGGTTTCGTGGCACCGGCCCGTCGCCGCTGTTCGGCGGCACGGTCGCGGCGCCGCCGCGGGCGTCAACGGCGCGACGGGGCCCGGGTGTGCCGCCCTAGTCCGACGACCATCTCCGCTACGTCGGCGGCTTGGACGACACCGCCTTCCTCGCCAAGGACCTGGAACGGCTCGGCGTCCCGGAGGACGCCGCGCACTTCCTCGCCCAGTGCGGCGAGTACTCCGATCTTCCGCCGCCCTTTGCGGAGCCGGACTGAGGCGGGCGGGCCGGCCGGCGTCCGCCGATCATCCGGGTCTGGCCGTGACCGACGACTCCGCCCCGCCCGGTCTCACATCACCGCGTCGGTGCGCAGGGGACCGGCGGTGATGTGCAGGCTGCGGATCCGGTCACGGTCGTCGAGCCGGTACAGGTGCATGAACGGACCCCGTACGACCGTGTCCGGGTCGGTCTTCTTCGCCATGACGGCCTCGCCGCGCAGGAACAGCACCCCATCCGGGGCCTGCCAGCACTCCAGCACGGTGTGGCTGATATGCAGCGGCTCGTCGATCTTGACGAAGAACGCCTTGGCGGCCTCCGCGCCGACCAGGTGGGCAGTGCCGAAGAACACCTCGGTGTCGTGGGTCATCCGGGCGAACCCCGCGCCGAAGTCGAGGGTGTCGATCTCGTGCATGAGTTGTTCCACCCACCCCGGCACCGGGGTGGGTGTGGCGTTCCGGGTCACGGTTCCTCCATGCGGCGGGTGATCCTCTGACATGGCGTCACGTCGCCTCGGGTCAGGCGGCGACGGGACGGGCGGCGAGGAAGGCGTCGATCTCCGCGTTGACCTCGCGGGGGTTCTCGCGGGCGGCCAGGTGGCCGGTGCGCGGCAGGACGCGGAAGGTGCCGCCCGCGATCGCGTCGGCCATCCTGCGCACCGCGTGGACGGGGAACTGGCTGTCCTCCTCGCCGGCGACGACCAGGACGGGGATGTCGCTCGGAATGGTCGCGAGCAGCCGGTGCTCGTCCCTGCGCCCGATCAGGATGCTGCGCAGCGCCCATGCCACCGACTTGGGGTCGTTGCGCAGCACGACGTCGATGTACCGCAGGAACTCGGGATTCCCGGCCTCGGCGGTCGGGCCGGCGAACGCCGAGCGCGCTACCCTCGCGGCCAGGCGCGGCATCCGCGCGTGCACCGAGAGGTAGGTGGCCAGCGCGGTCGCCCAGACGCTCTCGAACGTCGTGGGCAACGAGGCGGTGCAGTTGACGCCGACGGCGGCGGCCGTGCGTTCGGGGTGGTACGCCGGGAACACCCCGGCCAGCATGCCGCCCCAGCTGTTGCCCACCAGCACGCACCTCTCGATGCCGAGCGCGTCCAGGATCTCGACCAGCGCGTCGGCGCACTCCTTGAGGTCGATGATGCGCCGCAGCGCGTCGGACCTGCCGTGCCCGGGGCTGTCGACGAGCACCACGCGGTGGGTGGGAGCGAAGTGCTCGTACTGGAAGCGCCACATCGCGCCGTCCATCATCAGGCTCGGCCAGAACACCATGGCCGGGCCGGTGTTCCGGCCGCCCACCCGCACGTTCATCAGGCCGAGGGACGTCGGTATCAGCTTCTCGGTGACGCCGTCGAGCCGGTCCGTCCGTGACATGGTCACTCCTCACACCAGGCATCGAATGGATTCGCTACTGGTAGCGTACGCCTACTAGTAGCAAATCAAAACTACTTCCCCTCGGACTGCCGGTGATCTTCTGCTGCGCCCTTCTCCGCTCGCGCCCACAGCGGGCGCAGGTCGGCCGCCCCGATGGGCTGGTGGCAGTGGCTGCAGGCAAGGTAGGGCTCCGTCTCGTGTCCGCAGGACGCGTGCAACAACGACCGCGCCGCCACCGTCTCTCCATCGGTGTGGATCTCCGCCCAGCGGGTGACCGCCACGATGGCCGGCACCACCAGTTCCCGTGCGCCGTCGGTGAGCCGGTATTCGTACCAGGGCTTGTCCTCCCGGTACGCATGCTTCTCCAACAGGCCGAGTTCGACGAGGTCGTTCAGGCGTGCCGTGAGCATGGTCGCCGAGATGCCGAGCCCGCGTTTGAGTTCGCCGAACCGGTGGACGCCGAAGAAGACCTCACGGAGGATCTGATAGTTCCACCGTTCCGAGATCGCCGCCAGGAACGCTTGTCCGTGCTGGAAGACCACCGGTCGGGTCGGTTTTGCCACAGCTCCTCCTTGTGGTCGGGAAACAACACCAGTAGCAAAACGATACTGCTCTGCCCTGCGGCGTTCCGACGTGAGAGACCCGTTGCCCCGAGAGGATTCTGGCGGCCCGCGAGCGCTGCGTCGCCGGGCACCGCGCGCCTGCACCGGCGCGGAGGAGACCTGCGCAGGGAGCCCTGGAGTGATCGGCCGGCGCAACCGCGGGTGGCGCTTCCCTCTCCCGTGGGGGTGTCTTCCCGGCAACCGCGCCCCGATGGTCGTCCGGAGCGGCGGGCGCCGCGCGCGTATGCCCTCGCACAGTCGGGTGCGGCCCGCCACCGTCGGGTGGCGGCCGCACGCGGTCGGTCTTCGCTTGTGGTGCAGGTCAGGCGCCGGGCTGCACGGGGCCGATCCGGGTGCCGAAGTCGACGGAAACCTTGCCGTCGGCTTCCTGGTTGCCGGGGATGATGCCGCCGCCGGGGGTCCTGAGGGTGAAGACGGTCCGGTCGGCCGTGGCGCCCTTGGAGGCGTTGGGGACCTGGATGTCGAAGTGGACGGGGTGGCCGGCTGGGAACGCGTCGGCCGGCTGGCGATCGCGCTGTTCGCCGCCTGCTCCACCTCGCCCGTGGGGCCGGATCAGATCCAGAAAGGTGCCGACGGCACCTCGCCCGCGCCGGACGCGGTGAGTCCCGTACCGCGGGAGCGGCCGCTGAGCCAGGCGAGGAGGTCGGCCTGCCGTCCACTGACCGTGGGGCCGTCGCCCGACCCCAGAGTGCGGGCGAGGCCGCTGTCTGTCGCCTGCAGGCGCAGCGCGGGAGTGTCCTGTCGTCGGGCGATTGCGTCGGCGATGTCCTCAATGATCCACCGTGCGGCTCGGGCCGGGATGTCCGAGAAGCCGTAGCCGGCATCCAGATCGGCGTGATGGATCTCCAGTTCACGCAGCCAGGTGGGTATCAGCGTCGCAGGCGTGCGGAGCTCGCCGGTGCGCATCCGGACCTCGGCGTGCCAGGCCGCCGGGGGCAGGGAGCGTACCGCCGCCCCGAAGCGTGCGGCACTGTCTTCGACGTCGGCGACCAGATCGGCGGCCGGCCGCCCGGCCCCGGCTTCGATCTCCGCGGCGCGGGCGTCCATGCTCGCGTACTGGGGTGTCTCCACACCGGTGCGCGCCCAGTCGAGCAGCCTGCAGAGGCTGTCCGCGGCGCGCGCGACGTGGGTGATGACATGGCCGCGGGTCCACGGCGGTACCAGGGTGCCGCCTGCGACCTGGGCGTTGCTGAGGGCGGCGACGGTGGCGACGAACCGGTCCTTGGACGCGGCGATGGGGGCGAGGGCTCCTGGACCCTTGGAGTTCTGCATGACACCTCCTGATTCCACAGTCTCAACTACACTTCCATTTAGCGGAATTTGCTATCCGGAGAATGGAAGCTGCTCGACAGTAAGCGCGGTGTCTCAGCGGCGTCAACCGGAACGCCTGCCCGCTCCGGGTGACCGATCGCGATGCACCGCGGCCCTCCGCCCGCCGCGCGTTCAGCCGAGGGGAATCGATGCAGCCGAGGGGTGCACGCGGTTCGGGTGGATGGGCGCGGCCCGGCGACACCCGTTCGGTAGGAGCCGAAGGGCCCACCACTGGGTCCGGGCGGCCCGTGGTGCCGGACCCCGAGGTCGCGCACGATGGGAATCGACGACCCATGAAGGGAGCCCATGCGATGACCTCCGCAACCACCATGAGCACGGCGCTCGAGCCTGTGCACCGCGAACGGCTGATGCGCCTCGCCCGCGAGGTCTCCTTCGAGGCCGGGGCACGTCTGTTCGAGGAGGGTCGGCACGCCGAACGTTTCTGGATCGTCCGCACCGGAACCATCGCCCTCGATCTGCATGTGCCCGGTCGCAGGCCGGCCGTCGTCGAGTCGCTCGGGCACGGCGAACTGGTCGGCTGGTCCTGGCACTTCCCGCCCTATCTCTGGCACCTGGGCGCCGAGGCGATGACCCCGGTGCGGGCCTGGGAGTTCGACGCCGAGGCGGTGCGCGCGATGTGCGCTGCGGATCCCGCGTTCGGACGGGCCGTAGCGGTGTGGGTGGGACGTGTGGCCGCCCAGCGGCTGCACGCCACCCGGGTCCGGCTGCTCGACCTGTACGCCCCTTATGGCAGCGGTGACCTGGTGTGACCGCCCGCCCGCTCCGCCCGGCAGAACGGCTCTGGCAGGAAGGCGTGGAGAGCAGCCCGCACCGGGTGGGTGACGTGATGACGCATGCCGTCGTCGCGGTGGGCCGCAAGGCTCTGTTCAAGGACATCGTCGCACGTATGAAGCAGTGGAAGATCAGCGCCCTTCCCGTGCTGGAGGGTGACGGGCGGGTGATCGGGGTGGTCTCAGAAGCCGACCTGCTGCCGAAAGAGGAGTTCCGGGACAGCGACCCGGACCGCTTCACCCAACTGCGCCGCCTGACCGATCTGGCCAGGGCCGGGGCGGTGTCCGCCGAGGAGCTGATGAGCACCCCGGCCGTCACCGTCCATTCAGACGCCACGCTCGCCGAGGCGGCACGAATCATGGCCTTGCGGCACGTCAAACGGCTGCCCGTGGTGAACGCCGAGGGCATCCTCGAAGGCGTGGTCAGTCGCGGGGATCTGCTGACGGTGTTCCTGCGACCCGACAACGATCTGGCGGACGAGATCCGCCGCGACATCGTCGACGTTCTCTTCCCGGCCCCGGTCGAGCCCGTGCACATCATCGTCAGCGACGGCGTCGCGACCCTCACGGGACGCGTCGGGGACGCCGCACGGATCCCCCTGGCCGCGCGCCTCGTCCAGGGCGTGGAAGGGGTCGTGGGCGTGGACTGCCGACTCACCGCCGCCGGGTGACGCCGTCGAAGCGTCCGACCGGCAAGCTCGATCGGCCGTGGGGATCCGGCCGTTGCCCTGTGACTGCTGCTGCCGTGCCTCTCACTGCCAGCCGTTGCTGATCGGCCTCTGCTGTGTCGCTTGAGCGGGTTGTTCCGCCGGCACCACAGCCTCGCCGGTCACGGTCGTGGGAACGTGCCGTCGGTCCGCCCCGCCCCGGCATGCGGTCCCCCTCCGTCAGGCAGGGGCCGGCCGTTGCGGGTCCGCCAGATCCTGGTCGGAGTCCGGACGGCGGGGCGAACCGTCGAACGCGCAGTGCACGTCCACCACGCCCGCCACGGCCCGAGCGAGGCGGGCGGCAAGCGGAACCAGAGCGGTCTCGCGAACCCGGCCGGTGAGGGTCACGACGCCGTCGCGCACATCGACCCGGACCGCTTCCGCGGGTGTCCCGAAGAGCCGTGCCACAACCTCGTCCCGGACGTCCTCGGCAATGGCTTCGTCGTCCCGCAGGAAGACCTTCAGCAGGTCGGACCGGCTGACGATGCCCCGCAGAGTGCCGTCAGGGCCGACCACCGGCAGGCGCTTGACTGCTCTGCGAGCCATGACGCGCGCGGCACAGGCGAGAGTGGCGTCGGGCGTCACAGCGACTGCTGGAGTCGACATGAGCTCACCAGCGGTCACCGCGTCCGCCTTGTGCACCTCTGCAAGGTGCTGCACCTGCCCGTACCGGCCCACGTCGCCCTCGCTGTACTCCTCCTTGGGCAGCAGATCGGCCTCGGAGACGACGCCGACGACGCGTCCACCGGCGTCCAGCACAGGGAGGGCGCTGACGCGCCACTCCTGCATGGCCCGCACGATGTCCTTGAAGGCCGCCCCCGTGCGCAGGGCGACGACCCTGCGGGTCATCACGTCACTCACGACGGTGGGAGTGCCGTCCATGGCGTCCTCCAGTGGGCTGGGTGGGGTTGTGCGACACCTTCAGGCTGCCCCGACGGGCCGTCGCGGGACATAGGCCGACTGGGCCCATGTCGATGGGCCCCTGGACACCGGCCCGGCTGGTCCCCGACCGGCGCGAGGGGAGTGCCCGGTGTCCTACGGGCCGGGCAGGGGCACCCGCCAGCGCAATGTGGCACCGCCCCCCTCAGAGCTGGGCATGTCCAAGTGCCCGCCCAGCTGTTCGGCACGCTCGGCCATGTTGCGCAGCCCGCTGCGCCGGCCGTCCGGCGCGATGCCCACACCGTTGTCCGAGACCGTGAGGCACACCTCCCGGCCATCGGTCGCGACGGCGACCTGAGCCCGGTCGGCGCGGGCATGGCGGGCGATGTTGGTGAGAGCCTCGGACAGGACTGCCACGATGTGGTCGGCGATCTCGTCCGGCACATCCGTGTCGACGAGGCCCTCCATGCGCACACTCGGCGGAAATCCCAGCACGGGGGTTTCCTCGTCGACCACGCGCACGACCCGGGCCCGCAGCCCCGTATCGGCGGCACCCTCGCGAGACCGCAGCCCGAAGATGGCCGACCTGATGATCTTGATGGTCTCGTCCAGGTCGTCCACGGCCCGCTGCACCCGCTCGGCGGCCTCGGGATGTCCGATGAAGCGGCCCGCGCTCTGCAGCGTCATGCCGGTCGCGAAGAGCCGCTGGATGGCCAGGTCATGCAGATCCCGGGCAATCCGGTCACGGTCCTGGAGCACCGCGATCTGCTCGGCGTCCTTGCGGCGCTCGGCCAGTTCCATCGCGATCGCGGCCTGCGCGGCGAAACCCTGCAGCTTCTCGGTCTCCTTGCCCGAGAACACCTGCGCACCGGCCTCGCGGGCCACCAGCACCACGCCGCGCACGCCGCCTTCCCCGGTGCCGATGGGGACCGCCACGGCGGGGCCGAGCCCATGGAAGCGCGGGGGCTCCGGCGAGATCCGCTTGTCCTGGCGCACGTCGGCGCTGGTCACCGGCGCGGCAGCGGAGAAGGCAAGACCCATGAGAGTCCCGGACAGGGGCAGCACCAGTCCCCGGTGTGCCTCCGCGTCCACGCCGACGGCGATGTCCACGGCCAGGGACTCGGTGGCCTCCATGGGCAGCGCCACCGCCGCCAGGGCCGCCCCCATGATCTCGCGTGCCCGTTCGGCGATCAGTTTGAGAGCCTCGGCGCGTGCGCTGCCGGACATCAGGCTGTAGGTGATCTCGGCGTTCGCACGCAGCCAGCGCTCGCGCAGTCGGGACTCCTCGTACAGCCGAGCGTTGTCGATCGCCACGCCGGCCGCTACGGCCAGCGTGGACAACACCGACTCGTCCTCCTCGTCGAACTGCACTCCCCCGCGCTTCTCGGTCAGGTACAGATTGCCGAAAACCTGATCGCGGACCCGGATCGGAACGCCCAGGAAACTGTTCATGGGTGGGTGGTGGGCCGGGAAGCCGTACGAGGCCGGGTGCTGGGAGATCTTCTCCAGTCTCAGCGGCTCCGGGTGCCGGATCACTTCACCGAGAATGCCATGGCCCTCGGGGAAGGGGCCGATCCCGGCGATCTGCTCCTCGGTCACCCCGACAGTGAGGAAGGCCGAGAGGGATCTGCCGTCGGGTCCGATGACGCCGAGGGCGGCGTATTCGGCGTCGACGAGCACGGCGGCCGCCTCAACGATGGAGTGCAGTACCTGTTCGAGGTCCAGTTCGCGGCCGACGGAGAGCACCGCCTCGAGCAGGCTGTGCACCCGGTCCTGGGTGCCGCGGGCCGCAGCGATCCGGGCCTGCAGCTCCTCCAGCAGCTCGTCGAGCTTCAGCTGCGGCAGTGGTACACGGGGCTTTTCTGCGCTTGCCACGACCTCCATGCCCCCTCGCACACGAGTCCGGACTGTCGCGGTTGCTACCCACCTTAGCCAGCCTCTGCCGATAGATGCAGCACGGCCGTACCAGGCGTCCGGGGACCGTCGTCCCCCGGCGGCACGGGATACGCTCTCGCCCCTCAGGGCCGGTCGGCCCACCGTGTGGGACGGAGGGCACCTACCCCGGCGTCTCGCTCCCTCCCAGGCTGGGAGGGAGCGAGAGCTCGAAGTCGAGGAGGGGCGTCATGGTGTCGCTGGCAGCGGTGAACCGGATGCATGAGGAGAACCCGATGCTCGGCCTGCGGGGCGTGCGGCTCGGCCTGGTGGTTCCGGGACTGGTCGCGATGCAGGTGCGGGCGATCGCCGAGGCGGTCGTCGAGCGCACCCGAGCGGGTGGCTCCCCCCATGCGGAGGTCATGGTGCCGCTCGTCGGAGCCGTCGAGGAACTGCGGCTCGCCCGCGAGGAGGTGGCCCGCGTTCTGGCCCAGGTCGGTGAGGAGACCGGCACCCCCGTCCACTGTCCGGTCGGCACGATGACCGAACTGCTCCGGGCGGCGCTCACGGCCGGCCGGATCGCCGAGGAGGCCGAGTTCTTCCCCTTCGGCACCAACGACCTCACGCCATTCCGGGTTCCGGTGGCCCGTCTCGAGGCGGGCCGGGCGGCGCTGACGGACACGGACACCAGTGACAGCAGGTGACAGAGGCCCACGGTCCCTTCACCGGCATGGACCCGACCGGCAGCGGAAGAGAGGCACGTCATGGCAGCCGGTGAGACGCGAGCACATCGGCGCATCGAGCTCGGCCACGCCGAGGCGCTGCGGTTGCTGGGCAGCGTGTCGCTGGGAAGGATCGTCTTCACCCGGCAGGCTCTGCCCACCGTCCGCCCGGTCGACCACGTCCTGGACGACGGGGACATCGTCATCCGCACCCACGAGGGTGCCGCGCTCACGTCTCACGCACAGCAAACCGACAGCACAGGCGTCGTCGTGGCGTACGAGGCCGATGCCATCGACCCGGACACCCACCTCGGCTGGAGCGTGGTCGTCACGGGGTACGCCCAGCTGGTGACCGACCCGGTCGAACTGGAACGCATCCGTGGCCTGCTGCAGCCCCGGGCGCCGATGGGACCTCTGGACCAAGCGGTGCGCATCCGCCCCGAGCTGGTCACCGGCGTCCTCCTCACCGAGACGGGCGGCGCGTCACGGACAACCGGCTGACGTCGGTTTGCGTACGCGGCGGAGGCGGTACGACTGTCGACGCACTCGTACTGCGTTGGTCGTGATGAAGCAGCAGCCGCTCACACAGTGATCTTGCGTCCCGTGACCATGCCGGTGTCGGCTCGCACGCACTGTCCCCGGTGTCTGTCCGCCCGCGTACGGTGCGCACATCGCTCCCCACCTCGACGATCTCGCCGACCGCCTCGTGGCCCAGTACCGTGCCGGGGCGCACCTGGGCACGTCACCCTTGTGGCCACCGCAACGGCGTGCAGGTCGACGGCATCACCCTGTGGATGCTGGGCGGCGCGGCGCGCCTGCGCAGGGAGGCCGCGGCCCGGCCACGGAGCTGCGCATCGCCGCCGTGGGCCCGCTCACCAGGGTGCTGGCCGGTGGCGTCGTCGCGGGCTTTGCCGTGGGGCTGGACGCCTTGGAGGCCTCCGGGCTCGTGGTCGAGGCGGTCGCCCGGCTGGCCGTGATCACCATCCTCCTGGCCGTCTTCAACGCGCTGCCCGCCGCGGTGACCGCTGACTGTGCGGGCAGGCTCAGGTGGGCTCCGGTACCACGGCCACCGGGCAGGCCGCGTGGTGCAGCACCCCATGGGCGACGCGGCCCAGTTGGAGCCCGAAGTGACCCTGGCGGCGCCGGGCGCCGACGACCAACAGATCGGCTTCGCGGGATGCGGCAAGCAACGCGTCGCGGGGGAAGCCCTCGATCGTACGGCGGTGCGCCCGCAGGCCGGCCGGGATGTCCCGCAGCGCCTCCTCCACCATTTCCGCGGCTTGGCGCTCCTGCAGGTGGGCGGGTTCTCCGACGATCAGCGGATGGGCAGGGGGCTCGTGCAGCGGTCGACGCCAGGCCCGCACGGCCTCCAGCGGGACGTCGCGCAGCAGAGCCTCCTCGACCGCGAACCGTACGGCGGCCGAGCCTGCCTCCTTCTCGCTCACCCCCAGGACTATGCGGCCGCGTGCACCGGGTCCCGCCTGGTTGTCGTGGCTTCCGCGCAGCACGATCAGCGGGCAGTGCGCGTGGCCGGCCACTGTGACGCTCACGGAGCCGAGCAGTGCCTCGGTCACACCGTTGCGGCCTCGGCAGCCCAGGACCATGGCGAGGGCGCTCCGGGTCTCCCGGATCAGGCCGTACTCGGCCTCCTCGGGCAGCACATCAGTGGTGATCTTCACGTCTGGTTGCCGGTGACGGGCGCGCCGCTCGGCGGTCTCCACGATGTCCTCGGCCATCACCTCCTCCGAGGGCTTACCGAGATCGTGGGCAAGGGACATGCCCTCGTAGCGCTCCCAGAGCGAGGCGTAGACCAGTCGGAGTGACGCCCCGCGCAGGGCCGCCTCGTCGGCAGCCCACTCCACGGCTCTCAGGCTCGGCTCGGAGCCGTCGACACCGACGACGATCGGGGGGTCCACGGGCTCACCGAAGGCCCGTGCGGCTGATGCCTTCATGGGTTCTCCTCTTCGGGGCGGCGACTCAGCCGTGCGCGACGACCGCGACGGGGGCGGTGACGTGGTGCAGGGCCGAGTGCGTGACGTGGCCGATGTGGGCGCCGAACGAGCCGGTGCGGATGCGCCGGCCGACGACGACCAGGGAGGCGTCACGGGAGTCGCTCACGAGGACCTGCGCGGCGCTGCCGCATCGGCTCACCTCGATCACCTCGACGTCCGGGAACTTCTGCCGCCAGGGACGCAACACCTTGCTCAGCAGGGAGGCCTGTCCGCGCTCGAGCGTGTCGTGGAGTTCCGCGTCACCGGGGAACCGGTAGAAGGACGTGGGCGGTTCGGGCCAGGCGTGGACGGCCCGTAGGGCAGTATTCCGGCGGGCTGCCGCGTCGAAGGCGAACTCCAGCAGCGTGTCGTCCGGCTGATCGATGTCGAGGCCCAGCACGACGGGAGGGAACGGCGCCGCTGCGGGCGGTACGCCCGCCGGGTCCGTCCCGTGCTCGTCGGCGGCCTGCTCCTCCGCGCGGACCAGCACCACCGGGCGCTCGGCGCGGGCCACGATCCCGAGACTCACCGAGCCGACGATGAACCCCCGTAGTCCACTGAGGGCCCGCGCCCCCAGGACCAGCACGTCGGCGAAGCCCGCAGCCTCACAGAGGACGTCGGCCACAGTCCCCGTGAGCTGCTCGGTGATCACCTCGATGCCCGGATGGCGCAGCCGGATCCCCTCCGCGGACTCGTGTGTCAACTGCTGAGCCCAGTGCTGGTACCCGTCCAGGTCCAGCAACGCAGTGCGGGCCACGTACTTGGGCGTCGGCTCCTGGACATGCACGATCTTCAGAGGCAGGCCGCGCAGCAGCGCTTCGCGAGCCGCCCACTCGGCAGCGGCCCGGCTTTCGGGCGAGTCGTCGAGACCGACGGTGACGGTGCGGGACATGGTCCCCACCTCCGGGTGCGAGGGTTCCGCCATCAGCGTGGCGCCGGCATCCCCGGCCGCGTCAGGGGCCACACGGCCCGTTCGGGGACCGGCCGACCCTCTGCCCTGAGACAGCCGGACGGGCCATCCGGGGGCCGGGCGGCCCCTGACCCGCCGCCGGCCTCCCGGCACACCCTGGAAGGAGCCGGACACCCATTCGAGGCCCCTGTGGAGTGATCATGCACGGTACTCCGTTCGCCGTCAGCGATTGCATGACCCAGACGGTCGCTGCCGTCGGCCGCCGGGCCCCCTTCAAGGAGATCGTGCAGCTGATGCAGGACTGGCAGATCAGCGCCCTGCCCGTGATCGAGGGCGAGGGCCGGGTGGTCGGCGTGGTCTCCGAAGCCGACCTGTTGCCCAAGGAGGAACTCCGGGACGACCCCGATGCGGGCGGTCTCGGACTGCGTCAGCCCGTCGACGTGGCCAAGGCCGCCGCCCTCACCGCAGGGGACTTGATGTCCTCCCCCGCCGTCACGGTCCGGGCCGGCGCCACGCTCGCCGAGGCGGCGCGCGTCATGGCGCGCGAGGGGGTCAAGAGGCTGCCCGTGGTGGACGAGGCCGGGCTGCTGGCGGGCGTCGTCAGCCGGGCCGACCTGCTCAAGGTCTTCCTGCGTGACGACGAGGACATCGCCGAGGAGGTGCGGCACGAGATCGCGTCGTACCTCTTTCCGTGCCCGTCGTCGACCGTCCAGGTGGAGGTGCACGACGGCGTCGTGACGCTCACCGGGCGGTTCCGCGACACCGCCCTCGTTCCGGTGGCCGCGCGCCTGGTCAGGTCGGTCGAAGGGGTGGTGGACGTGGAGTTCGACCTCGCGCGTGGCAGCCGGACGCAGTGACCGGAGGCGATGCCACGAGATGACTGGGGCCGGTCGGCCCTGGTGCAACCTGCACCGTCAGCTGATGATCGACGTCTAGGGCATGTCGGCAATGACGTCCAGGACATGTCGGCAATGTGCCATCGTCGGCGGAATCGAGGTCTCCATGGCCGAGACACGCACTTTCACCGAGCAGAACCCCGTCCGCGTGTTCCTGCTCGACGACCACGAGGTGGTACGACGCGGCCTGACCGACCTCCTGGACGCCGAACCGGACATCACCGTGGTCGGCGACGCGGACACCGCCGAACACGCGCTCACCCGGGGCCCCGCCCTGCGACCGCACGTCGCCGTGCTCGACGTCCGCCTGCCCGACGGCGACGGCATCACGGTCTGCCGCGAGCTGCGCGACCGGATGCCGGAACTGGCGTGCCTGATGCTCACCTCCTTCGACGACGAGGAGGCCCTGCTGGACGCCATCATGGCCGGGGCGTCCGGATACGCGCTGAAGCAGATCAAGGGCTCCGACCTCGTGTCGGCGGTGCGTACCGTCGCCTCGGGGCAGTCGATGCTGGACCCGGCGACGACCGCCCGCCTCATGCGCTCCCTCAGGGCCGATCCGGCCGAGGCGCCGTCGCTGCCTCCGGAACTGGCCGCCCTGTCGCCCCGAGAACGCGACATTCTCACGCTGATCGGCGACGGTCTGACCAACCGCGAGATCGGCAGGAAACTGTACCTGTCCGAGAAGACCGTCAAGAACCACATCTCACGGCTGCTGGCCGAACTGGGCGTGCAGCGCCGCGTCCAGGCGGCGGTCCTCGCCTCCCACTTGGACCAGCACGAATCCGACCACCACGACTCCCACAGAGACACGGACCGTTCCTCCCGCTGAGAGTCGCCGGCGTCAGGCGGCGGTGAGCAGGTTCTTCACCTCGACGACGTCGAAGATCCCCTCGACCTCCGCCACCAGCCGGGCCAGTGTCGCCGAGGACATCCGCCCAGTCAGCTCCATGAGCTGGAGCAGCTGACCGATCCGCGTACCGGGGACGGGTGCTGGCCCGCGCGGCCGGTGTGCACACGGGCGCGACGGTCGCCGAGTACTTCCGCGGCACGGGTCTCGACGTCGTTCTGATCGCCGACTGGACCTCCCGATGGGCGGAGGCGCTGCGCGGGTTCGCGTCCCGTGTGTGCCGGCGTGGACATCGCCGTACCGCCTCGGCTGTCGTGCGGCCGGCCGGCACCTCCAGTCCGGCGCGCACGGGCCCGACTTTCTTCGGCGAAGGCCGCGGCCCGGGGCCGCGAACAGGTCTTCCGCCGCCCCGGGCAGCCCGACGTGACCGCCCTGACCGGTCGGCCGCTCGCGGGGGCCGACAGGACCGCCACCGGGACCAACGGCCCCTGGCAGGACGACAGTGCCGAGGACTTCCATGGAAGCGGCGGCGGTTCCCCTCCGCGCCACCGCAGGGAGGAGACGAGGGCGATGTCCGCTCCCGCACCACTGGAGAACGACCACGACCTACCGACTACCGGCCCCGAGGCCGCTGGCTCCTTGATGCGCGCCCGCGTCGGCGACGAGACCACCGTACGGGGGACCACGGCCGGAGTCATCGCACGAGACGGTGCGATCGTCGGCCTCCGTCACCCGGACGGCAGCCCGCCCTACGACGTGCGCCGGGCGGACAGCGGACGGGGGACGCTGTACTTCACCTCCCCGGTCCTGATGCGTACATCCGCCATCTGCCGGCCGGAGGCGGCCATGCCCGGGCCCGCTGACCCCCGACGGATCGTGGCGGGTCCCGATCCTGATCCCAGCCATCGGATGGCGCTGGCCTGGGTGGCCGACGAGGTTGCCCGTCGGCGGTTGCCGATACGCCTGGTCCATGTCGAAGGCGTGCCCACCAGGGGCTGTGGCGGGCGGGAAGCCATACCGTCGCTGGGACTGGTGGTGGGGACCCGGGGCCGTGGAGACTTCTTCGGCATGCTGCTGGGCTCTGTCAGCCAAGACGTGTTGCACCACGCCGCCTGCCCTGTCACCGCCGTCCCGGCACCAGGGTGAAACCCAAAGGTCCGGTACGAAGGGAACCCGCCGTGACCACAGAACCTCTCGACGTGGAGACCGTCACCACACTCGTGGCAGACGCCGCCGCTGCGCCCTCCCTGCACAACGCGCAGCCCTGGGCCTTCCGCTACCTACGGGACCTGGGCGTCCTCCGCCTGTACGCCGACCTGAAGCGCGGCCTGCCGCGAACCGACCCGGAGCGCCGGGGCCTGCACATCGGGTGCGGCGCCGCGCTGCTGAACCTGCGCGCGGCCGCCGCGGCGGCGGGCCTGGCGCCGCTCGTCCGCCTGCTGCCCGACCCGGCCTCCCCGGAGTTCCTCGCAGAAGTGCATCTGTGCGGCACCGGACCGCCCGACGGGGCGCTCGCCCAGCTGGGCCCTGCGATCCGGCGCCGCCACTGCAGCCGGCTGCCCTTCCGCGACGAGGAAATCCCCGGCGCGGTGCTGGAGGGGCTGTCCGAAGCGGCCCATGACGAGGGGGCTCAGCTGTTGTTCCCCGGAGCATGGCATGTGCAATCGATCCTGGAGCTGGTGCGGGACGCGGAGGACAGAGAGTCGCATGCGCCGGACGTGCGTGAGGAAACGGCGCGCTGGACGCACACCGAACTGCCTCACGCCGCTGGAATGACCGACGGCATCCCGGGTGAGGCGTTCGGTCCTCGGCAGCGCGGCACCTCGGCTCCCGTGCGCGACTTCGCCGCCGGCCGTCCGATGCCCGGACGTGGCTGGGCGCCCTTCGAGAAGAACCCGAACATCGCCCTGCTGGGCACGTCCCGCGACGAGCCTGCGGACTGGCTCGTGGCCGGCCAGGCACTGGAGCGGGTGCTGCTCCGGGCCACGACGGACGGGCTCGTCGCCTCGGTCACCTCCCAGCCCCTGGAATGGCCGCAGATCCGATGGATCATCCGCGACCCCGTCTCGTCGATGGCACATGTCCAGATGGTGATCCGGCTCGGCTACGGCCCCGAAGGCCCCGCGAGCCCACGGCGCCCGGTGGCCGATCTGCTCGACATCCTCTGAGCGGCCCCCTAGGACAGACCGGACATCGAGGAGTGGTCGCGTGAAGGTCTCCGAGGTGATGACCGTTCCTCCAGTGTGCGTCGGACCCCGTGTCTCCCTGGCCGAGGTGACCCGGCTGATGGGCGAGTGCGCCGTCGGTTCCGTCCTCGTGGTCGAGGACGGAACTCTGCACGGCGTAGTCACCGACCGCGACCTCGCCGTACGCGGCATGGGCGGCAGCCTGGATCCGCAGGCCTCGGTGGACGCGGTCATGTCGCCACGTGTCATCACGGTTGAAGCCACCGACAAGCTGGAGGTGGCCTACCGGACGTTCCGCCGCACAGGGGTGCGCCGCCTTCCGGTCCTCGACGCAGGCCGGGTGGTGGGCGTCCTGACGGTCGACGACCTGCTCCTCGACGTCTTCCGGCGGCTCGCCGACCTGCTGGGGCCGGTCGCCTGGAGCGTCCTGCAGGAGCCGCCCGGCCCGCCTCCGGAGACCGGAGGCGCCCATGAGCCCTGAATCGGCTCGGCAGAGGACGGTCGATCTCCGCGACGGCGGACCGCCGACGGGCGTCACGACAGCGCCGCCCCCGGATCAGCGAGACGCCTCCGTTCGTCCGTCTCCGCTCTGCCGGTGCCGGACGTCATCGCCACCCTGGGAAGCTCACTCCGCGGTTCGACGGAGGCCGAGACAGCCGTGCGGCGGAACCGCTACGGCCCCGACGAGCTGCCGGACCCAAGCCGCGGCCAGGTGTGGCGTCGGCTGGTCGCGCAGTTCACCGACCTCTTCGCGGTGGTCCTTCTCGCATCTCGGTTCGGCTTCTGGAGGGACCTGCCGGGAGGCCCGGGGACTCACATGCCGGAGCAGACGCTGACCGCAGCCGGTTGGCCGTCGCTGCCGGCGCATGCACGGGCAGAGCCGCTGATCGACAGGTGCACCCGCGCATCCGGATATCCCGACCACCGGGCCGTCCTGGACCTGTGGAGGACTGCGAACGTCATTTCGCCGGCTGCACGCCGCGACCTGATCCGGCAGGTCCTCCTCCCCATGCTGGAGGTCAACCAGGGAGCCGCCGCATACGTCGGCCTGCTGAAGCTGCGCGAACGCCTCAGCCGCAGCAACGACGATGTCACGCCTGGCCGTGGCTCTGACTGCGGTGTCCTGCCGCCGTCAGCGAGGAAGGCCTGGGGCGTCGACACCTTCAGGGTGCGGGGTCTGTCGGGCGGAGAGCGCGGGGCCGGGACGGCGCCAAGCCCAGAGGAGTGAGTGGAAGCGTAGACATGCCGCGGAGCGCGCTCACTGCCTTTGCGGCACGACCGCGACCGGGCACTGCGCATGGTGCAGCAGCGCATGGTTCACGCGGCCGAGCTGGAGTCCGAAGCGGCCTGTCCTACGGCGTGCCCCGACGATCACGAGGTCCGCAGCCGCCGACCGGTCAACGAGTACCTTGCCGGCCGGTCCTTCAACGGCCGACCGGCGCGTCCGGACCTGCGGATGCTCGGCGCTCGCCGCCTTGAGAAGAGCGTCGATCACGGCGGTGGCGCTCTCCTCGTACGTGTCCGCCGGTCCGCCGGGCAGCAACCGGTCGCCGTGCCTGTCGTAGGCAGGCGTGCGCCAGGCCCGCACGACGTCGAGAACGCACCCTCGCACCTCGGCCTCGCGGAAGGCGAAACGCACAGCCTCCGCGGTCGTGTCCGATTCGCCCAGGCCGAGCACGATCCGCTCATGCGTACCGGCCAGGCCCGTGCGATCCCCCCGGACCACGACCACCGGACAGTGCGCTCGGGCGGACACGCCGAGACCGACCGACCCCAGCAGCAGACCCTTGAGCTCACCACGGCCACGCGAACCCGTCACCAGCGCGAACGCCTCGTCGCCCGCGCTCACGAGAGCGGCCGCGGCGTCCTCCGGAACGATGTCGGTGGTGACCTTCACCTCCGGGTTGCGCCGTTCGGCCCGATCGGCCGCCGAAGCCACGATGTGCTCGGCCAGCACCTGCTCGGAGGGCCGCTCCGGGTCCACCGAGGGGAGACCCGCCTCGTAGCGCACCCACAAGGAGGCGTACACCAGCCTGAGCGGAACACCATGACGGGCGGCTTCGTCCACGGCCCAGTCGACCGCCAGCAGGCACGAGTCCGATCCGTCCACGCCCACCACCAGAGGAAGTGTCATTGTCCCCACCGCCTTTCACGGGGCCGCCGAAAGCGTGCGGCACTGGAGGCTCACCTTCACCGTCGCACCTCGGGTCAGCGGTCGCGAGGGCGCTTCGGCCCGTGCTGGGGGACCATCGGCCCCCTACTGCTCGCGGTTCGGTTCGTGCGCCTGCCGAACGGAAGCGACGACACGGTCGATCAGTTCGGGGAGCGCCGACCGCACCGCTTCACTCAGGGGCGCACCGAGTGCGACGTCCGCCACCTCCATGGCGTGCACCACGAGCCTGCGCGGCAGCTGCCCGAGCGCCTCCGCCAGGGCAAGGCACTCTCCGAGGCCCAGCGCATGGGTGCTCGCCGTAGACGATGTCCGGTTGGCCGCGTCATCCGCGGTCAGGGTGTGCAGCTCCCCCGGCCGGGCCGGCCGTGTCCGGAGGGCTTCCACCACGTACACGGTGTCCGCACCGCGCCACAGGTCGAGCATGCGTGCGGGTTCGCCGTCGCTGACTGTCAGGACGGTGTCATCCGGGACACGGCCGCGCAACGCTTCCACCGTTGCCGGACCGACCCCGTCGTCACCGCGCAGGGGGTTGCCCACACCGATCACCACGACCCGGCCGTTCATCGGCGTTCCACGGTCACGTCGAGGAAGTGGGCGGCGCACGAGATGCAGGGATCGTGATTGCGGATGGCCCGTTCGCAGAGGTGCGTGAGCTCCTCGTCGTCCACAGCGGGCCCGGCCGAGTCCAGGCGGGCCTGGACCGCTCTGCGTACGTCCGCCTCGATGGCCGTCTGGTTCTGTGCCGTGGGGGGGATGATGCGGACCCCGGTGAGCGTGCCGTCCCCGGTGAGGGCATAGCGGTGGTACAGCAACCCCCTGGGCGCCTCGGTGGCACCGGAGCCCACGCCCTGGCGAGGCGGTACCTCGACGGCCGGCCGCGGAGGTCTTTCGTATCCGTCGATGATCCGCAGCGCTTCCTCGACGGCCTGTACCACCTCGACGGCGCGTACGACGATGCTCCGGAAGGGGTTGTCGCAGAGGGCGCCCGTCAACGGGTCGCCCAGCCCGGCGTCCCGCGCCGCCTCGGCGGCCACGGGGTGAAGCCAACGGCCGTTGATCGCGTAGCGGGCCAACGGGCCGGTGAGGTAGCGACGGCCGTCGAGCGTGGCCGTCAGGGCGGTGGAGTGCGGTACCTGCCCTTCCCGGACGTGCTGTTCGAAAGCGGACAGGGGGAACTCGTTCGGCGCCCCGCCGTTGCCGTCGGCGGCCATGACAACCGGTGCCCCCGTGTCGATGGCGTAGTGGCCTGGGTCGCGCAGTGCGAGCAGGTCGTGGTCGCACGCGGCGTCGGGAAAGTCGAACGCCGCCACCCACCGGACGGTTTCCAGCGCGTCCTCCCGGGCTTGCCGCAGCCGTTCCGCCAGCGGGCGCAGTTCGTCCGGTGCCGGGGTGCGGTAGAAACCGCCGATCCGCACGTTCACCGGATGGATGGGGCGCCCGCCGAGCTGCTCGACGATCGCGTTGCCGGCCTGCTTGAGCCTCAGGCCGCGTTCGACGGCTGCGCGCTGGTCCCGGGCGAGTCCCACGACGTCCGCACGCCCGAGGAAGTCCGGGGCGTGCAGCAGGTAGACGTGCAGGGTGTGGCTCTCGATCCACTCGCCGCAGTACAGCAGGCGGCGCAGGTCTGCGAGAGGGCCGTCCACCGTGACACCGCAGGCGTCCTCGATCGCCCGGCAGGCACTCATCTGGTAGGCGACCGGGCAGATGCCGCAGATGCGGGCGGTGATGTCAGGAGGTTCGGTGTGGCCCCGGCCGGTCAGGAAAGCCTCGAAGAAGCGTGGCGGTTCGTAGATGCGCAGCCGCGCCTCGGTGACCGTGTTCCCCTCGACACGTAGGTGGAGGGAGGCCTCGCCTTCCACCCTGGCCAGCGCGTCCAGTCGCAGGACGCGGGTTCCGCGATGGTTCATGCGCGCCTTTCCGGGCGGGATCCGTCAGGCCGGAGGGTTCTGCTCCTCCTCGGCCGCGAGGTCGGCTACAGGGGCATACTCCGGCGACGCGGCGTTGAAGGTGCGGAAGACACGCTGGATGTCCCGCTCGCTCATCCCGTCGCGACGCAGCTGCGCGATCATGGAGCGCAGGTTGGGCTTGCTCGACGGTCCGAAGCAGCCGTAGCAGCCGCGTCCGTAGGCGGGGCAGATCGCGCCGCACCCCGCGTGGGTGACGGGACCCAGGCAGGGGGTGCCGTGGGCCACGGTGATGCAGGTGGTGCCACGCCTCTTGCACTCGAAGCAGACACTGTGGTTCGAGATCTGGGGTTCGCGGCCGGCCAGATAGGCGGTGACGACTTCGAGGAGCTGGCGGCGGTCGATCGGGCAGCCGCGCAGTTCGAAGTCGACCGGCACGTGGGCCGAGATCGGGGTCGAGGTCTCCAGCGTGGCGATGTACTCCGGCTGGGCGTAGACGGCTGCGAGGAAGTCGTCGACGTCGGCGAAGTTGCGCAGTGCCTGGACGCCGCCCGCGGTGGCGCAGGCGCCGATGGTCACCAGATGACGGGAGACGCGTCGGACGTGCTGGATGCGCTCGGCGTCCTCGGCGGTGGTGATCGACCCTTCGACCAGGGAGAGGTCGTACGGCCCTCGGCCCTCCGGTCCCGCGCGGCCCCCTTCGGCGCCCTCGGCCGGGGTCATCTCCACGAAGTGGTCGATCCGTACCCGCTCGGTGAGGCCGAGGAGCTCGTCCTCGCAGTCGAGGAGGGTCAGCTGGCAGCCGTCGCAGGAGGCGAACTTCCACACGGCGAGCGTCGGCCGTGTGCGGATGGTCGGGCCGAGTTCGGTGACCATGTCACAACTCCCTCGCGAGGAGCAGCTCTGCCACACGGTCGTAGCCGACGACCGGCCCGTCGCGGCACAGCAGAAGTGGGCCGAGCTGGCAGTGGCCGCAGTGGCCGGTGGCGCAGTGCATGTTGCGTTCCAACGACACCTGGACGCGGTGCGGGACCAGGCCCCGTATCACGAGGTCACGCGCGGTGTGGCGCATCATCACCTCGGGTCCGCACACCAGCGCGCAGGTCCGTTCGGTGCGCAGATCGAGGCGGTCCAGAAGCGTGGTGACCACGCCCACCGCGCCCTTCCAGCCCGGCCCTGGGCGGTCGACGGTCACCTCCACCCGGAGCGGGCCGCGCCAGTTCTCGATCTCGCTCTGGAAGACGAGGTCGGCGGGGGTGCGGGCACCCACCAGGACGGTGAGCCGACCGTACTCGGCCGACCGGTCCAGGACCGTGTGCACGACCGGCCGCAGCGGAGCCAGCCCGATGCCGCCGGCGATCACCAGGACGTCGTGTCCAGCTGCCGCTTCGAGGTCCCAGCCGGTGCCGTACGGTCCGCTGAGTCCGACGCTGTCACCCGGGCGCAGCCGGTACAGCGCGGTCGAGACCGCGCCGACCGCGCGCACGGTGTGCACGAGACCCCCGTGACGGCCGCGCAGGGCGCTGGCCGAGATGGGCACCTCACCGACCCCGAAGGCGTAGATCATAGCGAACTGCCCCGGGGAGAAGGGCGCGAGTGCTTCGCCGGCCGGCACCAGCTCGACCGACCGGGTGTCGGCGGTCTCGGCCCAGGCATCGGCGACGCGGTACGGCAGGGGGGGCGGCACGGTGGTCATCCTTCCTTCGGCTCCGCTGCCGTTGCACCGGACCGGGTCCAGTCGTGCAGGGCGGCGGCTTCCTCGGTGATGTCGATGCCGACCGGGCACCACACGATGCAGCGTCCGCAGCCGACGCAACCGGACGAGCCGAACTGGTCGTACCAGGTGCCGAGTTTGTGGGTCATCCACTGCCGGTAGCGGCTGCGCGCGGAGGCGCGGACCGGGCCGCCGTGCAGGTGGGAGAAGTCCAGGTCGAAGCAGGAGTCCCACAGCCGCCACCGCTCCGCGTGGTCACCGGTGAGGTCCGTGACGTCCTCGGTGGTGGTGCAGAAGCAGGTGGGGCACACCATGGTGCAGTTGCCGCAGGTCAGGCAGCGGCCGGCGACGTCGTCCCAGCGTGGCGCGTCGAGCGTTCCGGCCATCAGCTCCCGCAGGTCGGCTTCGGGCATGGTCCGTCCCATGCGATCCGCAGCGGCCGTGACGCCGGCACGGGCCTTCTCCCGGGTTTCGGCGTCGGCCGGACGAGCGGGCAGCTCGGCCAGAATCCCCGCTCCTTCCTCGCTGCCGCTGCGGACCCAGAAGCGGTGCCCGTCCGCATCGACCACTTCGGTCATCACCAGGTCGTAGCCGGGGCCGGCAGCGGGTCCGGTGCCCATGGAGACGCAGAAACACGTGGCGCCGGGCTCCGTGCACTCGACGACGATCAGCAGTGCCCCCGAGCGGCGCCCCTCATACTGGGGATCGCGGTATGCCCCACCGATCAGCACCCGGTCCTGGATGGCGACGGCCCGCAGATCGCAAGGACGCACGCCCAGGAAGGCATAGCGGGGAGGCGCGGCCTGGTCCGCCGTGAGGACCAGCTCCCCCTCCACCCGGTCGGCGCTCCACTCCCTCACCCGCGCAGGATGCAGGAAGGACTTCCACGACTGGGGCCCCGCCGCGTTCGCGAAGGCGGCGCCGTCCGACCGCTCCCGCAGGCGGTACCGCCCGGCCTCCAGCTCCACGCCCCATCCGTACGGCAGTTCGTCGGCCGACCGCAGCTCCGACAGCACGATGGCACCGTCCCGGGCCGTGGGGCCGATCACGGTGAAGCCGCGCCGGACCAGCACGTCGACGAGCGCGGCCATGCCGTCCTTGCCCATCACGAGCCCCTCGGACGCGGGGGGCGGGACGGCGTTCACATCGGTGTCAGCACTCATGGCCGACCTCCTTCAGCACGACGGACGGCGCATCGGGCCCCCTACCTCCCCTCAGCCCACGACGGCAGCCTTGCCGGTACAGCGCCGCGCCGACAGAGCCACATGGGCACGTCTGCGGGGGCCGTTGGTCCCCTTGACCGCAGACGAGCCGACAACCGTTCTCCTGTGGCTCGGCCGAGCCGATTGCTGGACCACGCTCTCGGGGGAGTGAACCGGTATGCCGCCGCGGTTCCGGTTCACGTTGCCGGGCGTGGGCGCCATGGCGTTCCCGCGCTCTGCGCCGGCCGGTCCTCTGGTCGTCTGCGGCCGCCATCGTGTCGCGTACGACGGCGGCCCCGGGGCGGAAGCCGGGACCGGAGCCGTCCGGCCGCGGAAGGGGGCCGTTCGACCCAGTGCGGACGGAACCGACCGGACGGATGGTCGAAGAAGGCCCGGAGGAAGGAGGGCCGCCATGCCATGGGAGACCATCCGGAAGGACACCCCGCCGCGCGTCGTCCCCACTCTGCGCGACTACGACAAGGAGTGCGCGGACTTCTCGTGGCAGGCGGCGCGGAGCAGGCTGGCGGGGCTGCCCGACGCACGGGGACTGAACATCGCCCACGAGGCCGTCGACCGGCACGTGGCATCGGGCCGGGCGACTGCGGTCGCGCTGCGCTGTGTCGGGCGGGACGATTCCGTCACCTCCATGACCTACGGGGATCTGGCCCGCTCGACGGCGCGGTTCGCCAACGTGCTCCGCGGCCTCGGGATCGGTCACGGGGACCGGGTCGTGACGCTGCTGGGGCGCTGCCCCGAGCTGTACACCGTGGTCCTCGGCACGCTGAAGAACACCAGTGTCCTCTGCCCGCTGTTCTCCGCCTTCGGACCGGACCCGGTCTTCCAGCGGATGACGCTGAGCGACGCACAGGTGCTGGTCACCACGGCGGACCTGTACCGCAAGAAGATCGCCGGGCAACGCGAAAGGCTTGCCGCCCTGCGCCACGTGCTGATCGTCGGCGAGGACCCGGACGACCTGCCCGGCACGCTGTCCCTCGCGGCGCTGCTGGCCGACGCGGCCGACACCTTCACCATTCCGCCCACCTCCCCGCACGACATGGCCCTGCTGCACTTCACGAGCGGCACGACAGGCATTCCCAAGGGTGCGGTGCACGTGCATGAGGCGGCTGTGGCCCACTACATGACCGCGTTGTACGCCCTCGACCTGCACGAGGAGGACGTGTACTGGTGCACGGCCGACCCAGGCTGGGTCACCGGGATGTCCTACGGGATCATCGCCCCTCTCATGCACGGTGTGACGGTCGTGGTGGACGAGGGCGACTATGACGCCCGACGCTGGTACCGGATCCTCGCCGAGCAGCGGGTGAACGTCTGGTACACGGCGCCCACCGCCCTGCGCATGCTGATGCGCACGACGCCGAGGACCGGCCCCTACGACCTGCCCCGCTCGTTCGACCTGAGCGCGCTGCGGTTCATCGCGTCGGTCGGCGAGCCGCTCAACCCGGAGGCCGTGCTGTGGGGACGGGACGTGCTCGGGCTGCCGGTGCACGACAACTGGTGGCAGACCGAGACCGGCGCCATCATGATCGCCAACTTCGCCGCCTGCGACATCCGCCCCGGCTCGATGGGGCGCCCGCTGCCCGGTGTGGAGGCGGCGGTGCTGCGGCGCGGCGAGGACGGCCGGGCCGAGGTCGCCGACGGACACGTCACCGTACTGGAAGAGCCCGGAGTGGAGGGAGAACTGGCGCTCCGGCCCGGCTGGCCGTCCATGTTCCGCGGCTACTTGCACGACGAGCCACGCACCGCGGCGGCCTTCGCGGACGGCTGGTACCTCACCGGCGACCTCGTACGACGCGACACCGACGGCTGGTACTGGTTCGTCGGACGCGCCGACGACGTCATCAAGTCGGCGGGCCACCTCATCGGTCCTTTCGAAGTCGAGAGCGCCCTGATGGAGCACCCGGCGGTCGCCGAGTCCGGCGTCATCGGCCGCCCCGATCCCGTCGCCGGGTACATCGTGAAGGCCTTCGTCACGCTGCGGCCGGGCTTCGACGCGACCGCCCCGATGCGTCAGGAACTGCTGGCCTTCGCCCGGCGCCGGCTGGGCCCGGCCGTGGCGCCCCGCGAGATCGCCTTCGACCAGCACCTGCCGCACACCCGCAGCGGCAAGGTCATGCGCCGCCTGCTGCGGGCCCGTGAACTGGGCCTGCCCGAGGGCGACGTCTCCACCCTGGAGGACTCCACCTTGGAGGCGGCCCCCTCCACGCAGCGGACGGAGCAGCCCGCATGAGTGCTACCCACACCCTTCGCTCACCGCGCACCGCCTCCCGGCCGAACCGTCAAGCTGCCGAGCACCGGCTGGCCTTGCTGGAGTCGATGCTGCGCGTGCGCCGGTTCGAGGAACGCTGCGTGGAGCTGTACAGCGCGGCGCGCATCCGGGGTTTCATGCACCTCTACATAGGTGAGGAAGCGGTCGCCGTCGGCGTCAACGAGGCACTCACGGCAGACGACGCGGTCGTGTCGACGTACCGCGAACACGGGCACGCACTCGCCCGTGGGGTTCCGGCCGAGGCGATCATGGCGGAGATGTTCGGCAAGGTCACCGGCTGCAGTCGGGGCCGTGGCGGCTCGATGCACCTCTTCGACGCCGGCCGCCGTTTCTACGGCGGCAACGCGATCGTCGGCGGCGGACTCCCGCTCGCGGCCGGTCTCGCCCTCGCCGACCGCATGACCGGCCGCAATCGTGTCACCTGCTGCTTCTTCGGCGACGGCGCCTTCGCAGAGGGCGAGTTCCACGAGACCGCCAACCTCGCCGCGCTGTGGGGGCTGCCGCTGCTGCTGGTCTGCGAGAACAACCTGTACGCGATGGGCACCGCCCTGGCCCGGCACCAGGCCCGGACCGACCTCGCGCTGCGTGCCGCCGGGTACGGCATGGTCGCCTGGGCCGTCGACGGCATGGACGTCTTCGCAGTGGAGGACGCCGCCCGGAAGGCGGCCGAAGGGGTGCGTGCCGGAACCGGACCGCACTTCCTGGAGGCGCGCACGTACCGCTTCCGCGCCCATTCCATGTACGACCCCGACCGCTACCGCGACAAGTCCGAGATCGAGCACTGGAAGGAACGCGACCCGGTAGAAGGACTCGCCCGACGACTGCGCGAGGCGGAGGCGCTGACCGAGAAGGCCCGCACCGCCATGGAGGAGCGCCTGGCCGCCGAGATCGACCGCGCTGTCGAGGCCGCCGATCAGGCTCCCGAGGAACCGGTCGAGGATCTGCTGAAGTACGTCACCAGCCCGGAGGCGAGCCGGCCATGACCACGACCCGCGCGCGTACCGCCGAACCCACCGCGCCCGACGACCGGGAGACGACCTATCGGGACGCGATGCGGGAGGCCCTGCGCGAAGCGCTGCGCACGGACGAGCGTGTGTTCCTGATGGGTGAGGACGTGGGCCGGTACGGCGGCTGTTTCGGCGTCAGCCTCGGCCTGCTGGAGGAGTTCGGGCCCGAACGGATCCGCGACGCCCCGCTGTCCGAGTCGGCGTTCGTGGGCGCCGGTATCGGTGCGGCCCTGGCAGGTATGCGGCCGATCGTCGAGATCATGACGGTCAACTTCAGCCTGCTGGCCCTGGACCAGATCCTCAACAACGCGGCGACCCTGCTGCACATGTCGGGCGGCCAGCTGTCCGTACCGATCGTGATCCGCATGACCACGGGTGCGGGGCGACAGCTCGCGGCCCAGCACTCGCACAGCCTGGAGGGCTGGTACGCGCACATCCCCGGCCTCCGGGTCCTCACCCCGGCTACCCTCACCGACGCCCGGTACATGCTGGCACCCGCGCTCGCCGACCCGGACCCGGTGCTGATCTTCGAGCACGGCGCCCTCTACAACGTCTCGGGCGTGCTACCCGCCGACGCGGGGCCTGTCGACATCGACCACGCGGCCGTCCGCCGGCCCGGTACCGACGTCTCCCTGATCACGTACGGTGGCTCCCTGCCCAAAGCCCTGGCCGCGGCCGACGACCTCGCCGGAAGCGGCATCGGCGCCGAGGTCGTCGACCTGCGCACCCTGCGCACCCTTGACGACGCCACCATCGGCGAGTCTGTGGCGCGCACACACCGTGCCGTCGTCATCGACGAGGGCTGGCGCACCGGCAGCCTCGCCGCGGAGATCTCCGCGCGTCTCACGGAGGAGCACTTCTACGACCTCGACGCCCCCGTCGAGCGGGTGTGCAGCGCCGAGGTGCCCATGCCGTACGCGCGCAGGCTGGAGGAGGCTGCGCTGCCTCAGGTCGGCGGAATCGTCGCAGCCGCACACCGCGCCGTGGGCGAACCGGCGCCGGTCGGAGCCAACGGGGCGGAACGGCGACCGGTGGCCGGAAGGTCGGGCTGAGATGACCGCGTTCACCATGCCCTCGCTCGGTGCGGACATGGACGAAGGGCTGCTGCAGGAATGGCTCGTGCGTCCCGGGGACCGGGTGCACAAGGGTGATGTCATGGCGGTCGTGGAGACGGACAAGGCCGCCATCGAGGTCGAGTGCTTCGAGTCCGGGACCGTGGGGCAGTTGCTCGTCGAGCCCGGTACCCGGGTACCTGTGGGGACCCCGCTCGCGCTGATCGAGGACCAAGCCGTGCCGGACCAGCGGGCGGGCTTCGGGGAGGCCGTCGCGGGCAAGGCGCCCACGCGCACGGCGGCCGGCCAGCAACCAGCCGCACGGCACCAGCGTCCGGGGCCTCGGAAGAAGGCGGCCCGCAAGCCCGGGGCGACTTCGGAGCCGGCACCCTCCGCAGCCCGGAAGGAGCCGACCGACGAGCACGTACACGCGCCCCCGAAGCCGTCCGGTGGAGCCGATTCCGTGGTCGGCGCCGGTCCGCTCGTTCGGCACCTGGCCGTTCTGCGCGGTGTCGACCTGACGACACTGCTCGGCACCGGTCCGGGCGGCCGGATCACACGCGCCGACGTGGAGCACGCCCAGCCGCAGCTTGCACCGAGGGTGCGGGCCACCCCGTACGCACGGCGCCTCGCCCACGACTTCGGCGTCGACCTGGCGACAGTGCGGGGCACCGGGGAGGACGGGGCCGTGCGGGCGGCGGACGTGGGCATGGCCATGCGCTCCCCTGTCGGAGGAAACGCACCCGGGCGGCCCGGTCGCAGCCCGCTGACGGGCGACACGCGTCCGGACGCGGCCGTACGAAAGGACAGCCGCCCGGAGGACCGTACGGACGCCAGGCGTCGTGCCATCGCCGACCTCATGAGCCGCTCCAACCGGGAGATCCCGCACTACTACCTGTCCACCGCCGTCGACCTCGCGGCGGCCCAGGACTGGCTGCGCCGGATCAACCGCGGTCGTCCGCCCGCCGACCGCCTCGTGCCCGCGGCCCTGCTCCTCAAAGCCGCCGCCCTGGCAGCACGCGAGGTGCCGACTCTCAACGGTTACTGGCGGAACAACGGATTCGCCCCCGCTTCCGAGATCAACCTGGGCGTCGCGGTGTCGCTCCGGCAGGGCGGACTGCTCGCGCCGGTGATCCACCGCGCCGACACACTGCCGCTCGACGCCCTCATGGGCCGCCTCAAGGACCTCGTCCAGCGAGCCCGCCGCGGACGGCTGCGCGGCAGTGAGACGACCGGCGCCACCCTGACCGTCACCAACCTGGGCGACCAGGGCGTGGAGGCGGTGTTCGGGGTCGTACACCCGCCCCAGGTAGCCCTGGTCGGCTTCGGAGCGGTCGTCGAGCGGCCCTGGGCCGCGAACGGCATGCTCGGCGTGCGTCCGGTGGTGACCGCGACCTTGGCCGCTGACCACCGGGCCACGGACGGAGCCGTGGGGGCGCGCTACCTCACGGCGGTCGAGCGCCTGCTGCAGCAACCCGAGGAGCTGTGAGTCAGATGAAGCCCCTGAACAACGCGGAGGCTCTGTCGGTGATCAAGGAGTCGATCACGCAGATCGTCCCCGACGCCGACTTCGCTCTGGTTCGACCGGACGACAAGTTCCGCGACGTGCTCGAACTGGATTCGCTGGATTTCCTCAGCCTGATCGAACTTCTGTCCGAGCGCACCGGAGCTCGTATCGACGAGGAGGACTACCCGGAGTTGACCACGCTGTCCGACTCGGCACGGTTTCTGGTCGACAGGACTGCTGCCGACCGGTCATGACCGCGCCTCGCGTCGCACGACGGCGACGGGGCAGCGCGCATCCGGGCCTGCAGCTCGGCGTGACCAACCACGCACTGCTGCATCACGCACCGTGCCCCGTCGTCGTCCCCCGGACCGTGACCGCCCCGCCATGAGGCGTGCGGGACGCAGCCGGCTTCCAGGCGGGTCGCCAGCTCGATGGGGACTTCCGGCCCTGTGGCCCAGAAACGCCGTCGTCTGACGGTGGTAAAGACCGAGGGGCCGCCCAGTGGCCGGCTCGATGCCATTCACCTGGTTCCCAGCCGGCCCATACGGCGCGGTCCCCTGGGCACCGCTGCTCGGACTCCAGCGGCGCGCGGCACACAGACGAGGAGAGAACGATGTCGCACACCGGACAGTGCAGCGTGCGTCTCCACCTCTCCGAAGACGACGGCGGGACCACGAAGGCGCACATCCCGACGGGCTCAACTGTCGCTGGACGCGTCCCGCGAGTCGTCCTTCCGGTGGGAGAGATCCCCTGACACCGACACCACGCCGTCGACGCCACGGCACAACTGCTCGATGACGGGAATCAGACTCCTGTACTCGACAGTGCCGGCGAGCGTCACCCGCCCGTCGCGCACCTCCGCGCTCACGTCTCGTGGATCAAGTCCCAAGGTGCGCCGCAGCAGGTCGCCGGTGATCTCCTCGCGAATGGCCTCGTCACGGCGGAGGAAGACCCTCAGCAGATCACCACGGCTCACGATGCCCAGGAGCCGGTCCGTCTCGTCCACCACAGGCAGTCGTTTGACGTTCTGGGTCTCCATGAGGCGGGCGGCCTCGACCACGGTCCACTCCGGACGTGCGCACACCGCGGGAGCGGACATCAGTTCCTCGGCACGGGAGCCCTCGGCCTTGGCCCGTTCCCAGGCCTCCAGGTGCGGGATGGGTGTCCTGCCCGACGGATCGGCCTGGTCGGCGCTCTTGCGGAGCAGGTCGGCCTCGGACACCACACCCAGCGGACGGTCCAGCTCGTCCACCACGGGCACGGCGGTGACGCCGTTCTCCTCCAGGAGTCTGACGAGCTCCTTGAACGGCGTGTCACGCCGTGCCCGGACGACGTCCCGGCTCATGAGCTCCTCGACCGTTCGGTGGTGCATGTCGCCTCCCGGGAACGTTGCCGCCCACCTCGCGGAGACGGGGCAGCCGCCCCGTGCGGCGGTGTGGCCCGCATGGCAGGTTGGATACAGCACCATTCTGAGGAGAGAGCGGCGATCATGCGAGCGCACCTCGGCGATCAACTCGTCGTCGACAGTCCGGCGACCGGCGCCGCCAGGCGCGACGGTGAGATCGTCGACGACGCCGTCGTCTTCCGAAGCGCGCCCGACTCCGTGGCCGCAGCGGCAGCGGAGACGGAGGTCGCCTTCGAGGTCGATCACGTGGACGACGCCTTGAGCCAGGGCTGGAGTGTGCTCGCCGTCGGCCCCGCCGGCGTGGTGACCGGTCCCGAGGCCGTACGCAGGCTCGCCCAGCAGGCCCACACCACCCCATGGGCCGGTGGTGAGCGTCAGATGTGGCTGTCGATCCGGCCCACAAGCCTGGCCGAGGACGCCGTGTCGGCGCTGCTGCCGGCGGGACCCGAGGCGTTCGCTCTGGTCCACCGCACGTACTTGGGCTTCCAGGGCCTCCGGAGGATAGGAAGTGTGGCGCATGCCGGAGTGGACGTGGCAGTGGACGGGCTACGACCCCGCCGCCGAACGATTGCGCGAAGCCCTCTGCACCCTCGGCAACGGATACTTCGCCACGCGGGGCGCGCTGCCCGAGCGCCGGGCCGATCTGGTGCACTACCCGGCGACCTATGTGGCCGGCTGCTACGACCGCCTGGGGTCGACAGTGACGGGGCGGCGTGTGGTGAACGAGGATCTGGTCAACCTCCCGAACTGGCTGTTTCTCCGTCTGCGTCTGCGCCACGCCCAGGGAGCGTGGGGCCCGTGGATCTCTCCCAGCACGCACGCCCTTCTGGACCACAGGCACACCCTGGATCTGCGCCGCGGCACGCTCACCCGGTCCTTCCGCCACCGGATGGACGAGAGGGGTGAGCTCAGCGTCGAGCAGATCCGCCTGGTGCATATGGGGGATCCCCACCTGGCCGCGCTGCGCACGGTCATCACGGCCGCGGACTGGTCGGGCGAGATCGAGATCGAAAGCTCGATCGACGGCGAGGTGATCAACGGCAACGTGCACCGTTACCGCGCCCTGGACCGCCACCATGTGACCCATGTGCGCACCGGTGTCCACGAGCCCCACACGGTCTCCCTGACCTGCCGGACCAACACGTCGGACATCTCCGTCGCCCTGGCCGCCCGGACGACGGTCATCGCCGACGGGGCTCCGGCCTCGTCGGTGCTTCGCCCAGCCCGCCAACGCGCGGTCCACCGTCTGGTGATCGCCTTCTCACCAGACCGAACCGTCACCGTGGACAAGACCGTGGCGCTCCACACCTCGCGCGACACGGCGATCAGCGATCCGCTCGGCGCAGCGGTCGACCGGGTGACCACAGCACCGGACTTCGCCACCCTGCTGGACTCCCATGGCGCCGCGTGGGAACGGCTGTGGCGGCGCGCCGACATCCAGGTGCCCGGCGAAGCCGGCCGCATCCTGCGCTTCCACCTCTTCCACGTCCTGCAGACGCTGTCACCCAACACCGCGGACCTTGACGTGGGAGTGCCCGCCCGTGGCCTGCACGGCGAGGCGTACCGGGGCCATGTGTTCTGGGACGAACTCTTTGTACTCCCGTACCTCAACCTGCACTTCCCGGAAATCTCCCGGTCTCTGCTGAACTACCGTTATCGTCGCCTCCCGCGGGCCTGCAGAACAGCTGCTGTGACAGGTCGGTCCGGCGCGATGTACCCGTGGCAGAGCGGCAGCGACGGCCGTGAGGAGTCCCAGGAATGGCACCTCAACCCGACGTCGGGCCGCTGGCTGCCCGACCACTCCCGCCTCCAGCACCACGTGGGTTCCGCGGTCGCCTACAACGTCTGGCAGTACTGCGAGGCCACCGGCGACACGGAGTACCTGCACACCAGGGGCGCGGAGATGCTGCTGCAGATCTCCCGTTTCTGGGCGGACCTGGCCGCCTTCGACCCCGAGACCGGCCGCTACCGAATCCGCGGTGTCGTCGGCCCCGACGAGTACCACGACGGCTACCCGGGTGCCGCCTTGCCGGGACTGGACGACAACGCCTACACCAACGTCACTGCGGCCTGGGTCCTCACCCGCACCCTGCAACTCGTGCGAAGTCTGCCCGCATGGCGCCGCGGGGAACTGCTCGACCGGCTCCGGCTCGACGTCGGCGAGCTGCAGGAGTGGGAGGAGGTCTCCCGCCGGCTGCGGGTGCCGTTCCACCGGGGAGTCATCAGCCAGTTCGAGGGCTACGACGACCTCGTCGAACTGGACTGGGAGGCCTACCGCGCGCGCTACAGCACCATTCGCAGGTTGGACCGGATCCTGGAAGCAGAGGGCGACACGGCCAACCGTTACAAGGCGTCCAAGCAGGCCGACGTCCTGATGCTCGGCTACCTGTTCTCACCCGCCGAGCTCGGAGCGCTGTTCCTGCGTCTCGGGTACGCCCTGGACGACGACGTCTGGCGCAGAACCGTGGACTACTACCTCCAGCGCACCAGCCACGGCTCCACCCTCAGCGAACTCGTCCACGGCTTCGTCCTCGCCCGGGCCAGACGCGCCGACGCATGGCAGTACGTCCACGAGGCACTGGAGGCGGACGTTGCCGACATCCAGGGCGGCACGACCGGCGAGGGTATCCATCTCGGGGCCATGGCCGGGACTCTCGACCTGGTCCAGCGCGGCCTGTCAGGGCTGGAGACACGTGAGGACGCCCTGTGGCTGGACCCGGTGCCTCTGCCGGCCCTCTCCGAGTACGGGTTCACGGTGCACTATCGCGGTCACTGGGGCGTAGGCATACGCCGTCGCAGCGGGGAACTGGAAATCAGCGTGCCGGACTCGGAGGAATCCCCGATTCGCGTGATGCTCGTCGATCGGGCGGTGACCATCGCGCCCGGGGAAACCTGCTCGCTCCTGGTGCCCGACCCTGTCCCGGACCGCCCCCCGGACCAGACCTGACCCCGTCCCTGCGAGCTGATGCCGGCCCTCGGCGTTCTACCGTCGCCGGAGCGGTTCAGCCTGACGAGGGAGGCTGGTCACAGCCCTCGACGAGTGGCTGTGACCAGCGCTTCCGGGACCGACTCTAGGCGTGGAACGTGGTGGTTGCCTCCAGGTCCGCCCGGCCGGTCGCGACCCGGTTCACCGGCGCGTCCTCGTCGGCGTAGCCGAAGGAGACACCCACAAGCAGCTTCCCCTCGTCCACTGCGAGCTGATCGCGGACGGTGTCGGCGTAGAAGCTGAGCAGGCCCTGGGGGCAACTGGCCACGCCGTAGCCGGTCATGGCCAGCAGCAGCGTCTGCAGGTAGGCGCCGGCGTCGGCGGCCAGTCGCGGCCCGCCGTCGCCGGTGACGAACAGGAACGCGGCATGGGGCGCCCCGTAGAACCCCAGACTTTCCGCGTCGTAGGCCGCGCGAGCCGGGTGGTCGTCGGGGCCGATGCCCAGCGCTCCGTACAGACCGGCACCGAAGGCGGCCCGCCGTTCCTGGTGGACGGGGGCGTACATGTCCTCGGAGTACGGGTAGTCGGCCGTGACGCGTCGCTCGGCGTGGGCCGTTCGCAGGGCGTCGGCCAGACGGTCTCGCCGTGCGCCACTGACCACCTCGACCCGCCACGGCTGCGCGTTGGAATTGGACGGCGCGGTGCCGGCCAGGGAGAAGACCTCGCGCAGAGTGTCCTCGGGTACCGGGTCGGGACGGAATGCGCGGGTCGCGCGGCGCCCGCGGATCAGCTGCTCGGCGTACTCCGACGTTCGCGTCCCGCCCGGCCGTGTCCCGCCGATGGGCGCCTCGCTCGTGCGTGCCCGGGTGAAGACCGGTCCACTCATGGAACTCTCCTCAGGATCACCAAAGTAAACGCGATCGTTTACCTGAAGTGGCACCATAGCCAGCCATCCCCTCCGAAGTAAACAGGAACGTATACTTACGTCATGACCACGATGACGACGGCGTCTCGACGGCCGGGACGCGGAGGGCGGGAGCGCATCCTGGCCGCCGCGGCCGGACTGTTCGCGGCCCAGGGGATCAACGCGACCGGCATGGAGCAGATCGCGGAGCGGGCGCCGGTGTCCAAGCGCACCCTCTACGCGCACTTCAGGACCAAAGACGAGCTGGTCCTCGCCCATCTCAAGGACCTCACCTCGACGGGACGCACCCTGGAGGGTGTGCTGGCACGCGAGGACGTTCCCGCCAAGGAGCGAATCCTCGCACTGTTCGACCCGCCCCCGACCGGCACGGATCCCGTGCGCGGATGCCCGTTCATCGACGCCGCCGCGGAGTTCCCCGACCCCCAGCACGCGGTCCACTCCTACGCCCGCGAACAGAAACTGCTGATGGTGCGGCTGGTGACCGACCTGGTAGCGGAACTGGGCTGCCGCGAGCCCGCCGCCCTCGCCGAGCAACTCGTGACCCTCGCGGACGGCGCCGCCAGCCGCGCCATGGTGCTGGGCGAGTCGAACTACGGCCGGCACGCGCGGACAGCGGCAGAGACCCTCCTGGAAAGCGCGCTGCCGACCACGAGCTGACAGGCCCCACCGGGATGCCCGGTATGCCCAGCACCTGATGCAAAGATCCCGCCGCTCGACCGAGAGGAAGGCGGGACTTCCACCACAGGCCCTGATTCCCGACCGCTCCTGCACGACCGGGACCGGCCCCGATCCCTCGATCGGGGCAGGTCCCGGCGCATCAACCGGCGACGGTGGTCAGGGTGCCGGGCACGTAGGATCCACCCTGGTCGTTGAGGATCACGCCGAGGCGGTCGGTCGCGTTGATCACGGCGACGAGGGAGACGAGAGCGGTGGCCTGTTCCTCGTCGTAGTGCTCGCGCACCCGGGCCCAGGTCTCGTCAGTGACCCCCGCATATCCGTCGATGATGCGGGTGCCGGCGTGGTCCTTGTCCGGGCCGGTCGTCACAGGGCTCCGGCGTCCCGGGCCGTCCAGACGCTCGGGTAGATCGGCCGGAAGCCGAGTTCCCGACGGATCCGCTGGTTGGACGTGATCCCGAACCACGGGTCGGGGTCTGTGAGCTCGCGGAGCCCTGCGGGCACCTCGACGCCGTTGAGCTGATAGAGCTCGACCGTCGTGACGGGGGCGTCATCGGCGATGTTGTAGATCCGTCCGGCGATGCCCGGCGCGTACAGCAGGCGCATCAGGCCCTGGGCGACGTCCGCATGGTGGGCCATCTGCAGTCGCTGGTGCGGAGCCCAACGGTCAGCCCAGTGCAGGACGTCGGCGAGGTGCGGGTCGCCCTCGCCGTAGACGAAGGGGAGCCGTCCAATGCGTACGTCCAGACCCTTGAGCGCGAGCAGTTCGCGCTCGGCCTCGGCCTTGGACTCTGGATAGGCACCCCACATCGCGCCGCCCGGCCGGCTCTCGTCCTCCTCGGTCAGCGGGCGGCCACGTCCGACGCCGTACACGTTGTTCGTGCTGACCTGCACGAACCGCTCCACGCCCAAGGCCTGCGCGGCGCGGCCCAGGGCCACCGCGGCGTCCCGGTTGACGGCCCACGCCTCCTCGTCCGGCACCCCGCGGAAGGAGGCGGCGACGTTCACGACGGCGTCCACGCCGGCGAGCGCCTTGCCGAGTGTGTCCTCCTCGCGCATGTCTCCTACGGCGACCTGGGCGCCCAGCTCCGCGAAGCGCTCGCCGCGGGCAGCGTCCCGTACCAGGACGCGCACCTGCTCTCCCGGCTGTCGTTGGGCCAGCAGCCTCGGCACGAAGCGGCGTCCGACCTGTCCCGTCGTACCGGTCACCAGAGTCAGCATGATGTGCTCCTCACGCACTGTGTCGCCTGTCGTCGACGACCAGCCTCGGCGGATGCGGACACGAGGGGGAGAGACCTCTTCATCAGGGGACCGGGAGTCCCTGGATAAGGCGGCCGGCCTCCCGCACCCTGGGAAGGTGAACCGAGCCGAACTCGCCGACTTCCTGCGCCGCGCCCGCGCCCGCCTGGCCCCCTCCGACGTGGGCCTCACGGCCAGCGCCCGCCGCCGTACGCAGGGGCTGCGCCGCGAGGAGGTGGCCCAGCTGGCCGGCATGTCCGTGGACTACTACACGCGGCTGGAACAGTCCCGGGGCCCGCGCCCGTCCCGCCAGATGCTCACCGCGCTGACCCGCGCCCTGCGTCTGACGGAGGACGAACGCGACCACCTCTTCCACCTCACCGGTGAACAGCCGCCGCGCCGGGAGCAGACCAGCGCGCACGTGCGTCCGGGCCTGCTCCTGGTGCTGGACCGGCTGCACGACACCCCGGCCATGGTGGCGACCGACTGCGGTGAGGTCCTGGCCCAGAACGCGCTGTCACGGGCGCTGAGCGGGGACCTCCTGGCCCGACCGCCCCGAGGACGCAACATGATCCGTCGCTTCTTCCTGGACCCGGCGGCCCAGGAGCTGTTCCCGCCCGAGGACCGTCCGCAGCGCGCCCGCGAGCAGGTGGCCGGCCTGCGAGCGGTGGCCTCGGCCCGCCCCACGGACCTCGAACCCGCCGCTCTCGTCGCCGAACTACGCGCCGGGAGCGAGGAGTTCGCCCGCCTCTGGGACGAACACGAGGTGGCCGTGCGCCGCGCCTCCACGAAACGCTTCCGGCACCCTGTAATCGGCATCCTCGAACTCGACTGCGAGATCCTCGTCAACTCCGACCACAACCAGCAACTCGTCATCCACACGGCCCGTCCGGGCACGGAGTCCTACGAGCGCTTGCAGTTGCTGCGGGTGGTCGGCTTGCAGGACCTGACGCCGACGGGCCCCTGAACGCCTGCGCGCCTTCGAGTGCGCTCCCTGCCCGCCGCACATCGCCCACGATGGTGCCACTCGCGTTCGGTCTCCTCCACCAGGGCGGCCCGGAGTCTGCCGAGTACCGTGTTCGGGTGCGTGCTCCCGAACACGTACGACCCGTGGACGGCGTCTCGGACGACGCCGTGCCACCCGAGTGGCTGAAGGCGCCATCGCCCGTCCAGGAGGCGCTGGGGACGCGGCGTCCGTCCCGGCTGGGTGCCGGTGAAGGCCCGGCGGCCACGGTCCCCGCGGTAGGCCGCCGAGGCCCTGTGCACGCGAGGCCAGTGGGACAGACCATCGGCTGACCGTGGCTGATCAGAAGGCCGATCAGCAGGGCGGCCCCGCCGTGGTTGATGTCCACCGCCCACTGCGCGTCTTGGGACAGTGCCGGCACGTCCCGGATCAGTTCGAGCAGCGCCGGTTCGTCGTCGAGCGCTCGGCACCACAGCAGCCGCTCGCCTCCGGCCCGATCACCATGCATGGTGGTGCGGTTACTGCGTCCGTGCGGCGATCACGCAGTCACGGCAGGAGTCCGCCCAGCCCGGCAAGATCCGGACGAGGGACCCTGGGTCAAGCGTCAGTGCTCCGTGTCTCGGTCTACGGGGGCAGGGCCGTGCCAGTCCAGGCACAGGACGGTGGCGTCGTCTCTCACCTGACCGTGGCAGGCGTCGGTGACGGCGGTGACCATGGCGCGTACGGCCTCGCGGGGATGCTCGGTTGCGGTGTCGCGGACAAGGCGCGGTAGGTCGACGGCTTCTGCCTAGCGCTCCTGCATGCCGTCGGTGTAGAAGACGAGGCGGTCACCAGGGCGCAGGTCGATGTCCTGTACCTGGTAGGCGCCCTGTACGGCGACGCCGAAGGGGAGGTTGATGTGCAGCCTGATCTCCTCGACATTGCCGTCGCGCAGTCGTAGGGGCCACGGGTGGCCCGCGTTGACGAGCTGGGCGCTGCTCCCGTCCAGAGCGATGCGCATCAGTTGTCCGGTGGCGAAGGTCCGTCCGCCGTGGTCGATGAGGGCCTGGTGGGTCTGGCGGGCCTGTTCGGCAAGGCCGGTGCCGGCGCGGCGGGCGCCGCGGGAGGCGTTGACCAGGAGAGTGGCCATGAGGGAGGCGTCGACGTTGTGGCCCATGGCGTCGGTGATGGACAGGTGCAGGGTGTCGTGGTCGAGGCTGTAGTCGTAGGTGTCGCCGGCGATGTCGGAGGCCGGGACGAGGGCGCCGGCGAGGGTGAACTCGGGAGCCTCGCACGAGGGGGCCGACGGCAGTAGCTGGCGCTGGATCTCCGCGGCGAGGGTGACCGTGGCGGTGCGGTTGCCCCAGTGGTAGAGGTCGGTGAAGCGCCGGTCGGTGACGATGATGTACGCCAGCGCGTGCGCGGCTTCCTCGATCTGCTCCAGGACGTCCTGTGTGACGTGGGTGAGATGCAGCTCCAGGACCCCGATGGTGTCGCCGCGGTTGGTCACCGGGGCGAGGACGCGCTGCCCCTGCGCCCCCTCCGTCACCCGCACCACTTTCTGCGTGCGCAGGACATCGTCGTAGACACTGCCGACCAGGGGAACCTGATCGGCGCCGTGCTCCGGTGGCGGTCCCGCCGCCTCGTCATTGACCCGGAGCAGGCGCCGGCCGACGACGTCGACGAACAGGAACGACACGTAACGCGCGCCGAACCGCTCGCGCAGGTTGCGCGCGACGACATCGAGGGAGCGCACCGGCGCGGCCTCCTCTGCTGCTGCCAGTACCTCGGCCAGCCCGACCCGATCACGCTCCACTGCAGCCTCCCTCGGTTACGGACCCTTCTTCCCGCCGACGCCCTGGTCATCACAGCCACAACAGTCGCCTCAACCCCGGGGTCGGTGTGGCAAGGCCGACGTCATCGGTGGCAGGCTGCTGCTCGCCACAGCTGTCGCGTACGGCATCTACGATGTGGCGACGCCCGCCCAGCGCTCGCAGCCGGCCGCGCACGACGGGGGCCCGGCGGGCCGGCTTGCGAGCGCGCTACGGCGCCAGGGCCAGCTCTTTCGGCGGACAGGTCGGGCTGTGGTCGGCAACGGGATCACCGAGGGCGATGTGTGGACGAATCGAGGATCTGTTCCAGATGAGGAACTGGCTGGCAAGGCTGCTCAGGAAGGAGCGGCACCGCAGTGCGGAAGAGGTCTCGTCGCCTGGCCCGGTGTGGAGTGATCCCGAGATCCCGGACGAGGAGCGCGCGGTTCTGCTCGTACGCCTCCTCGAAGACCCCACGGCGCGCGAGGACGAGCGGGAGGAGGCGGCGTGGAGTCTGGAGTTGCTCCCCGGTCCGTTCGTCGAGGCGGCCTTGATCCGGGCCATCCGGGACGGCGACTTCAACAGCGACCTGGCCCAGGCCTGCGCCGAGTCCCTCGCCGGCATCTGGGCCGGGGAGAGCCGAGTCGATGCCGCCTTCCTGGCGGAACTGCGCGGCCTGGCGAAGGAGCTGGTCTTCGGCATCCTCGGCAACCGCGCCCCGCACTTGCTACCCCCTGTAGCCGGCTGAGGCGGGGGCGCCGAACCACGCCGGCAGTCGTTCGGCGAGGTCGGACGGGTCCTCGCCCACCCAGGCCACATGGCCGTCGGGCCGCAGGAGCACGGCGGGGACGTCCAGTTCGTCGCTGCCGTCCACGACGTGGTCGATCCGGTCCGCCCAGCCGGCCACCGACAGCCGACCGGTCCGGTCGAGCAGCAGGCCGCGGCCCTGGTGCAGCAGCTCGTACAGGCGCCCCTGCTTCAGGGGCAGGTCCCGGAGGCGGCGCCCGAGGAGTTCGTGGCCGTCGCCGAAGTCGTAGCGGATGCCGATCGCGATGATCTTCTCGGTCAGGCGACGGTTCACCTCCTCGATGTCCATCAGTTCCGTCAGCAGCCGGCGCACCGCTTGGGCTCCGGGTTCGAGGGAGATCAGTTCCATCTGGGCACGGGTGTTGTCGAGCACGTCGGCGGCGACGGGGTGGCGCTCGCGTTCGTAGGTGTCGAGCAGCCCCTCGGGCGCCCAGCCGGCGAGCTCGGCGGCCAGTTTCCAGCCGAGGTTGAAGGCGTCCTGGATGCCGAGGTTGAGTCCCTGTCCGCCCATCGGCGGGTGGACGTGGGCGGCGTCGCCGGCCAGCAGGACGCGGCCGGCCCGGTAGCGCTCGGCCTGCCGGGTGCCGTCGCCGAAGCGGGAGAGCCAGCGCGGCGCGTGGATGCCGAAGTCGGTGCCGGCGACGACCCACAGCCGCTGTCGCACCTCGTCCAGGGTCGGCGGGGCCGTGCGGTCCTCGGCCACGCCGTCGGCCGGTACGACGAAGCGGTACGCACCGTCCGCGAGCGGTCCGAGGCCGAACCGCAGCTGGGTCTTGCGGATCTCGGTCACCACGGCCTCCACCTCCTGCGGCGAGGCGGTCACCCGTGCCTCGCCGAGCAGCGTGTCGACGCGGGAGGGCTCGCCGGGGAAGGCGATGCCGAGGAGCTTGCGCACCGTACTGCGACCGCCGTCGCAGCCGACGAGGTAGCGCGAGCGCAGCAGGGTGCCGTCCGCCAGTTCGGCGCTCACCGCGTCCTCGTCCTGGCTCAGGGCGACCAGTTCGCAGCCCCGGCGGAACTCGACGCCCAGTTCCGTGGCGCGCTCGGCCAGCAGGCGCTCGGTGAGGGGCTGCGGGATGCCGAGGACGTACGGGTGCGCGGTGTCCAGTCCCGTCGGCGCCGGCTTGCGGATGCCCGCGAAGAAGCCGCCGAGCGGATACTGCTTGCCCTGGGCGAGGAAGCGTTCCAGCAGACCGCGCTGGTCCATCACCTCGATGCTCCGCGCGTGCAGCCCGAGCGCCCGGACGATCCGGGTGGGTTCCACCTCCTTCTCCAGCACGACGGTGCGGATGCCGTGCAGCCGCAGCTCGGCGGCCAGCATCAGACCGGTCGGTCCGCCGCCCGCGATGATCACGTCGATCATGACATTCCCTCGCCCACGGCAGGCGTCCCGCCTGCCATTCGCTGTCCGGAGCGGAGATTGTGCGGCATGGGAGGGGCCTTGCCGCAAGGCCCCCCACCGGCTATAAGTTGAGAGTGGCAAGGAGTACGACTCCTTGCCTCTTCCGTTTCGCTCCGCCGTACGGGTGACCGTCCCTTCGAGTGAATTCCGGGCGGTCGGCGGGCCGACGGCACCACGCCCGATGCGCTTCCCTGCCGAGCTCCGGCCTCGGTGGCATCGACGGATTGGAATGTCAAGGTCGCGGACCGTGATGAGGCGGGGGTGCGACGGGTGCGCGATAAACGTGGTCATGAGACCGTTTCGCATCCAGTCCTGGGCCGCCGCCGTGCTCCTCGCGGGCGCCTGCACCCTGGCCGGTCCGGCCGCCCCCGCGGCACCGAACCGGGCGGCCCTGGACTACGTGGCACTCGGGGACTCCTACTCGGCCGGTGTCGGCGCCGGGAACTACCTGCCCGAGGGCGCGAGCTGTCTGCGCAGCAGCCGGGCCTACCCCGCCCTGTGGGCCGCGGCGCACGCCTCGTCCTTCGCCTTCGCCGCCTGCAACGGCGCCAGGACCGGGGATGTGCTGACGAAGCAGCTCGGGGCGCTGAGCGGCCGTACCGATCTGGTCAGCGTCACCGTCGGCGGCAGTGACGCGAGCTGGGCCAAGGTGATGGGGATCTGCGCGCTGCCCGGCACCACCGCGTGCCTCAACGCCATCGACACCGCACGCGCCTACGTCGACAAGACGCTGTCCGGGAACCTGGACCGGCTCTACTCGGCGATCAGGGCCAAGGCGCCGTCCGCCCGTGTCGTGGTGCTCGGCTACCCGCACTTCTACCGGCTGCACGGCGCCTGCGCGCGGGGGCTGGAGGACAAGGAGCGGGCGGCGCTCAACGCGGCCATCGACCACCTCGACGGCGTGATCGCCCGGCATGCCACCGGCCACGGATTCTCGTTCGCGGACGCCCGGAGCGCCTTCGAGGGGCACGAGATCTGTTCCGCGGGGCCGTGGCTGCGCAGCATCGAGGTGCTGGACCTCACCGAGTCGTACCACCCCAACACCTCCGGACAGTCCCTCGGCTACCTGCCCCTCTTCAGCCGCGCGGCCTGATCCCGGCCGCCCCCGGCACAGATGTCAGCGGTCCTGTGCCGCCCGGTTCGGGCGACCCCGGCTCGCGCCGAAGCCCGTCTCGTGATCCCAGACGTGGGTGCAGGTCGGACACTGGAGGTGGAGCGTGCTGCCGGTGTTCGACAGCAGGTAGCGCCAGTGCCGCGTGCACCTGCGGCGTTCCCCGCAGGTGCCGCAGCCCTGGTGGTCCGAGCAGTTGGGACACGTCACCCAGGCGCGCCGGCCGATGTCCGCCTGCGGATCAAGCGGTAGCACGGCCGTCTCCGCGCTCGGGCAGGACGCCTGCGGCCACCAGCTCGTCGTAGATGCGCTGCTGCTCCTCGTCGAGGTCCGAGTAGAGCAAATCCCGCGCCGCGTCCTCGTCCCGCAGCGCCGTGACGGGGTCCCACGTGGGGCCGACCGCGTCCATGACATGGGCGCGCCGGAGCATCTCGTGGGCGGTGAGGTCGACGGAGAACTCGACCGGCTGGGCGGACGGGGCAGGGTCACAAGCGGACAGACATACCTACGAACCTAGGTAGCTCTTCTCCACCACGACAAGGGCGGGTGGGGGACATCACAGCAGGTCGGCGCGGCCCGACGGCGCGTCGCGACGGCCGGCGCGCCGCGTGCGGCGCAGGTACGAGTCCGGCCGCCGTCACATCGGCGTCTGACACGGTGGGCGGCCGTCCACGGCCGAACGCACGGCCGCCCACCCCGCACACCTGCCGGTCAGGGGTTGTAGAGCCAGACTTGCGCTGCGGCGTTGGCCCTCGGGTACTTGACCGGTACGATCTCGGCCCACACCATGTCGTAACCCGCTGACTTCCACGGGGTGCATGTTCTGTGTTTGGGGCCCCAGTAGTTCTTGTGCCATAGCTGCTTGTTCCGCGCACCTACGCCGCCGATGCGCTGCCAGAGAGAGAGTTTGTATCCCTGGTAGAGGTGATCTCCCTTGACGTTGAAGCACAGCTGCACTTTGCCGTAGGACTGTACGCGCTCGGTGGCGGACGGGCTCTTGTACGTGTAGATCCACTTACCGCTGATTGCGGCTGCAGTAACTGGCGTCTCCGGGGCGGCGGATGTGGTCGTGATCGCCCCGCTCCCGGCGACCAGTGCTGCGGTGATGGCGCCCACCACAGCTAAGCGAACGGGGTACACGTCCGCCTCCTTGCTCTTGATCCGCATGGTGCTTCCTCCCGTTGACGTCGCGGCGTTGTGGTGCGGACCGCCCGGATGACATCGCTGAGCCCGCCGAGTCGGTGTCGTTCGTTGTGGGCCGTACTTCGAGGGCGCTGGCTGCTCCGGCACCCCCTGTCGAACGAGTGCCGGCGGCACTCCCGGACGAGAAGGGATCGACCCGGCCCCGGAGGCCCGCGTCGCTGGTACCGGTGGACCGGCTCTCGACGAAGGCCGAACACAGTATTCCGTCGTGGCGCCAGTGGCGTCATGCGCAAGCAGCGCACTCGACTTGACGCGCAACGCACTTCTCGGGATCACTGCCTGTCTGCGATGATCGTGCGCGCGGCGAGCGGCCGGACAGTCTTCGCCGCACCGCGCCGTCACTCGGGGAGTGTCATGCTGACCACCGTGCTGGACACCGCTCACCTGCCACCCGCAGACCGGGCAGCAGCCTGGGGGGAGACCACGGGCCAGGCCCTGATGACTACCCGCGTCCGCTTCCTTGATCCTGACCGGGTCGAAGCCCGGATCCAGACCATGGCCCTGGGGCCGGTCCAGCTGTCGGTGATGTCCTACACACCGCTGTCGTCCCGGCGCACCCCCCGGCTCATCCGGCAATCCGATCCCGAGATGTATCAGCTCGCCCTGACCCTCGCAGGACAGCAAAGCATCGAACAGGCCCGGGCGTACGCCTCGCTCAATCCGGGCGACCTGCTCCTGTACGACAGCTCTCGGTCGTTCACCGCCACCGCAGGCCCGAAGCCCCCAGGAGCCCGGGCGATGCTGCTGCAGTTCCCCCGGCACCTGCTGCCGCTGCCGGAGAACGCCGTCGCGCCGCTGTGCGGAACGGCGCTTGACGGACGAGCGGGGATCGGGCGGCTCCTGCACCAGTTGCTGACCGGGCTGGCCGACACCCACGCCGACCTCACCTCCGCCGACAGCACCCGACTGGGCACCACCGCACTCGATCTCACGGCAGCCCTGATCGCCCACCACACCGACCGGCAGAGCCTGTTACCGGCTGGGTCACGGCAGCGCGCAATGTTCGAGCAGATCAGCGCCTACATCACCACCCACCTGCACGAGCCCGACCTCACACCGGGCGCCGTGGCCGCGGCGCACTTCATCTCCACGCGCTATCTGCACCGCATCTTCCAGCAGCACGGCACCACGGTCAGCGACGCCGTCAGGCAACAGCGCCTCGCCCGCTGCCGACGGGACCTGGCCGACCCCTCCCAGCGCACCGTCCCCATCGCCGTCATCGCGATGCGCTGGGGCTACCCCAGGCCATCAGACTTCACCCGCGCCTTCCGCGCCGCCCTCGGCATGACTCCCAGCGAGTACCGCGCCGCCAGCCAGGACCCGGACCGGGCGCAACGGCAGCCGCACCGAGGGCGAGGACAGCGTGACTGAATGACTCAGCCCTCGGAGGGCAGCACGGTGATGACGGCACCTCCGAGACGCTTGCCCGCGCCCAGGCGTGGCCGTTGCAGGCCGCAGCGTCCCGGGCCGCGTGGGCACCTGGGTCAGGGTCCCGTAGGCGACGTCGCGGAGGGCCTGGCGGACCACGGTGTCGAGGGTCTGGAGACCGCTGTGGGCGTATGGCTGCTCGATCACCCGGCGCCGCCCGCGGACCGGGACGGCGGCCCCGGCGGCGCCGTGGCCTCAAACACTTCCACCGCACCCTGCTCGACGAACGGGCGTACCTGCGGCCCTACACCCGCAACACCCAACGCACCGACGCCCTGACAGACTTCCTGCACACCTACAACCGCCACCGCTGCCGCACCGCACTCGGAGGCCGGCCACCGATCAGCCGTGTGAACAACAACGCGGGCCAGTACACCTGGCCGGTGACGCGCCGGAAGGTCCATCGCTGGTCGGTGCCGCCCCGGTCGGAGTACTGGATCAGCGCGGCGCCGTCGGCCGTACCGCCCCCGCTGACATCGAGCACCTTGCCGCTGTAGCGGTTGACCAGGAAACCTCCTCGACCGCGGGTGATCCCGTGGCACCCTTCACAGCCTCATGGGCCCAGGCCGCCTCGGCGGCTTTTCCCCTGGGACTGGCAACCGCCGGCCAGGACCGGCAGCCGCGGCACGTACGTGTGGTGTGACCTCGCGGCCGCCGTGTGAGCCGGACGGCGCCTCAGGGCATGGCGCGGTCGGCGGTCAGTACGCGGGGAGTCTCGTCGAGCAGGGTGCGGAGGCGGTGTGCGGGCAGCGGCGCACCGGGGTCCGCGAAGTCCACGTCCATTGGGGACCGGCCGGCCCGGAGCGCCTCGGCGACCTTGGCCACGCCGGACTTGAACGCGTCGGGGTCGGCGAAGTAGGGGACCGCGGAGGGGAGCGTCTCCGGCTCGAACCGCCAGCTCTCCGTCAGGGGGCCGACGTCGACCGTGTCGTAGCCGAGCCGGCTGACCAGTCCGGCGGCGGAGGCCTTGGCCCGGAGACTGTTGCCGGCGATCGGCAAGGCGGAGCGCTCGTCGGATCCCACAGGCCGGGCCAGCGGGAGGATGTGCTGGTCGCTGAGGTTGGCGAACGCCTTGACGGTGTTCGCCTCGGGCAGGTGCTCCTGGACCCATTCGGCCGTGGTGATCTCGCCCGAGTCGAGGACTTCGATGTAACCGTCGCGCCACGACGGGTAGTAGTTGGTGGTGTCCAGCACGGTCCTGCCGGCCAGCGCGTCGGCCGGAAGCCGCCGGAGGGCCGTGAGCGGGACGCTGACGACGACCCAGTCACCCGCTTCGGCCGCCTCCGCGGGCGTCGCCGCCCGGGCGCGCTCGCCGAGTTCGGCGACCGTCCGGGCCAGGCTCTCGGGCCCGCGTGAGTTGGACAGGACGACCTCGATACCCGCTGCCACTGCGAGCCGGGCGATCTTCGCGCCGATGTTGCCGCTGCCGATGAAGCCGAGTGTTGCCATGGAAGATTTCTCCTTCTCCTGCGAACGGGATCGTCGGCCCGGGTCCGTCGTTCGTTACGCTAAAACCTGACGTCGACGTCAGGTGCAAGCCCGGGCGAGACGGGGAGCGGGAGGCCGGGATGCGGATCGGAGAGGTCGCCGCGAAGGCGGGAGTCAGCGTGAGGGCGCTGCGCTACTACGAGCAGCAGGACCTGCTGCACTCCACCCGGAATCCGGGTGGCCAGCGCCGGTACTCGGCCGGTGCCGTCGAACGGGTCAGGTTGATCCAGCAGTTGTACTCCGTCGGCCTGCCCAGCAGAGCCGTCCGCGAGATACTTCCCTTCGTCGACTCCGACAAGGCCCCACCGGAACTGCTGGAGCTGCTGGAGGCCGCACTCGACCGCCTCGACCGGCAGATGGCGGACCTGCGGGACGTACGGGACCGGCTGCACGACTGCATCACCGAGGCGCGCGAGGATGGCCCGTCCTGCGGAAGCTGAGGGGCGCTCCGCCCGGCCGCCGGCCCGGCCCCGCCCGACCCAGCATCCGAGCAGCTCACAAGCGCGGCGCCCATGCACGTCGCCAACGCCACGGTCAGCACCCCCCGACGGATCCGGTGACGGCGGGACGGCATGTACGCGGACATGGCGAGTTCCCTTCGGCGCACGGCAGTTGCCGTGTGCGTCGAGGGACCTGGCATTCACCCGTCGAGCGGCCGTTCGGCGGGTCCCGCGCACACCGACCATTCAGTCAGCGGCGCGCACCCGGTACATCGCTCGACGGCGGGCTTCCCGACGACGCGGGGTCACTCCAAGGAACGACCCCGAGGCACCTGGCGTCCCGCCCGCCCGCCGGGCGGGTCAGGGCAGGGTGTCCCTGGCCAGCACCGCCGCCTGCGCCCTGCTCTGGCAGCCGGTCTTCGTGAGGACGCGGCTGACGTGCGTCTTGACCGTGTGCAGGCTCACCACGAGCCGGTCGGCGATCTCGGCGTTGCTCAGGCCGTCCCGGATCAGGCGCAGTACGTCGACCTCCCGCTCGGTGAGGTCCCTCAGCCGGGCCAGCTCCTGGTCGTCGGGACGGCGTCGGCCGTGGAGATGGCCCTCGATGATCCGCTGGGTCACCGCGGGGCTCAGCGCGCTGTGCCCGGCCGCCGCGGCACGGACGGCCCCGGTCAGCTCCTCGTACGAACTGTTTTTCAGCAGGAAGCCGGACGCCCCGGCCGCCAGCGCGTCGTCGACGTAGGCGTCCAGGTCGAACGTCGTCAGCATGAGCACCCGGCTGCGCCCCGGCCCGAGCAGTCCGCGGCGGCCCAGCTCGGCCAGCGCCCACAGGCCGTCGCGGCGCGGCATCCGGATGTCCATCAGCAGTACGTCCGGCCGCAGCCGCGTGCACGCTGCGACGGCTTCCTCACCGTCGTCCGCGGTGCCCGCCACGGTGATGTCCGCCTGGCTGTCCAGGATCGCGCTCAGTCCGGCGCGGATGACCGGCTCGTCGTCCACGACGAGCACGCTGATCTGCTCAGACATCCGCACGCTCCAACGGCATCGTGGCCACGACGCGGAAGCCGCCGTCACCGGTCGGGCCCGCGGTGAGGTCGCCGTCCAGTGCCCCTACCCGTTCCTCCATGCTGACCAGGCCGAGCCCGACGCCCGCGCCGGCCGCGGGCGGTCGCACGCCTCGGCCGTTCACGATCTCGCACCGCAGCTCTCCCGCGACGCCGTCGACACTCACCCGGACCGGCGCCCCGGGGGCGTGCCGACGCGCGTTGACCAGTGCCTCCTGCACGACGCGATACGTCGCCAGCTGCACCGGCCCCGGCACGGACCCCAGCGCGATGCCCATCGTCAGCCCGACCGTCCCTCCCGCGGCACGGTGACTGTCCAGCAACGCACCCAGCTCACCGAGGCTCGGCACGGGCTGGAGCGGGACGGCGTCCGTGGGGTCGCGCAGCATCCGCAGCAGGTCACGCAGCTCGCCGCTGCTCTGCCGGCCCGCCGCCGCCAGCCCGTCCACCTGGGCACGGGCCCAGTCGGGCAGCTCGCCGCCACGGGCCCGCAGGGTCTCCGCGTGTACGACGAGCAGGGTCAGCGAGTGCGCGACCACGTCGTGCATCTCACCGGCGATCCGTGTCCGCTCGCGTTGCGTGGCCTGCGCCGCCTCCAGGGCCTGTGCCCGCCGCGCGTCCGCCGCCCGCCGCTCGGCCGCGGCCAGCAGTTCCTGCCGGGTCCGCGCGGCGAACCCCATCGCCCACGCCAACGGCATCGGGGCCAGCGCCGCAAGGACGTCCAGACCGCCCCGGAAGTCACCGGAGTCGGTCGTCATCCGGTTCAGCCACAGACCGGCCACGCTCAGCACGAGGACGCCGAGGACCGCCGACACGGTCCGCCTCCAGCTCGCGCAGTGACTGCCCATGGCGTAGAACAACACCGCCAGCGGCAGGAAGACCAGCGGCGACAGCTTGGCCCCCGCGCCCGCACTCCCCACCAGCGACGCCAGAAGGCACCCGAAGCCCACGAGGAAAGCGGTGGCCGGCAGCCGCCGCCTCAACAGCAGAACCACCACGCCCACCGCCTCGTACACCGTGAGCGACACCCAGGCCGGCCCGGAGGTGTCCACGTACGGCTGCGACAGCAGCGTCGGCAGAAACGTCAGTACGACCAGCCCGGCGTCGGCGCCCCACCCGGGCCACCTGCCGTCCATCACTCTCATCCGCCCGACACTACGACCTCGCGTGCGGCTCTTCATCACTCCAAGGAGCCACTCGCACGCCGGCGCGGCCCGACCCGCCTCGCCGAGGAGCAAAGGTGAGCGTACGCCGGGCAGCGGTCGGCACAGCGAGCACCTGGGCGGCGACCGTCCGGACGGTCTCCTCATCCGCGGGGGCTGACGGTTCGACTGCCGCCTCTAAAGCGTGCCTGAGGAGGTCCGTGGCGACACCGCAAGGGGCAGCGCTGTCACCCCGGCTCGACCGGCGGGCCGCGCGGCTCACGGCCGGACCGTCGTTCCGGGCCGGACATGAGGTGGACGTGACGCCGGAACCGGCCTTCCGACGAGCCGGACACCAGCAGTCCTGTCGGGCTGCGGCACGCTCTGGCGATGCTGCCGCGACCCAAGACGGCGGACAACCGGCTCGTCCCGGCGGTCGACGTGACCAACTGGCTGCAGTCGGACGCCCCGCGTGCAGTCTCCAGCGGCTGTTCTGTCGCACTTCCGGCCGGAAGGGACGCCCCAGCGACCGGTTCCTTCCCGGCCGGCCGTACGCGTTCGCTGCGGTCTGGAGACCGGCCGCACCTCGCACCGCCAACTGCTGGACGCGGTCCGGCCCGCCCCTGACGACGACGGCGCCGAGGCCATCGCCGTCCAGGTTCGCCGTGTCGAGCCGGCCTGTCAGTCGATGTGCAGGTGCTTGATGTACACGTACGGAGCGGTGCCCGTCTGCCCCTTGGTGAAGTACACCCGCTGCTCCGCGCCGTCGGCGTCGTTGTAGCTGAACCAGCCGGTGTTCTGCCCGGCGCCCCAGGGGCCCGGCTTCCACATGGGCAGTGTCATCGGAGCGTCGAGGTCACCGTGGCCCTTGAAGCAGGTGGAGCCGCTGAACGGTGCGACGAAGTAGAACTGCGTGCCGTCGGCCTCGCAGGCGGCCCGCTGCAGCGGACCCGTCGCGGCACCCGACGGAGCGGCACCGAGCGCGAGCGCGGCACACGTCGCGGCGGCGATGGCCCCGCCCTTGGCGATGGACATGCGCATGAACGACTCCTCACTACGATCCTGTCCTGTACTTACCGGATCAGTCTGGCCACGCCGCCACTGCCCCGGACGCCCCCGGACAGCAAGCTGCCAGCACGGAACCTCCCCCGCCCTGGACTGGGGGAACAGAACCGTGGCGGTTGTCAGGAAGCGGACACTCAGCCTCGGTGCGGCCGCCTCTCTCCTGGTCGGACAGTTCGCCGCCCAAAGCCCCGCGGGCACGGGGAGGACGACGGACGTGCGATGTGCGCCGCCACCACGTCAAGGCGACCGTCCCCGTCCCGGCCTGCCGACTACGTGGCTGGGCGCGAGAACGGGTTCCGGCACGGGTTCCGTGGACAGTGAACCGTGCGTTACAACCGACCGTGCTTCCGGGGTGGTTGACCAGGACGTGACATGCTTGCCCGGCCGCTTCAACAGGTGTCGCCGGGGCACCCGAGGCCCGGGGGCCGAACCAGTGGGAGTAAGAGGTGGCCAGGCGGCAGCCGTACGCGTGGCTCGCGATCGGAGTCCTGAGCAGACCCCACTGGTCCCGGCCCTTCCTCGTCCGGCGTGAGGCTGTACGGGCGCACCTGCTGATGCGCCGTCCCGCGGGGTCAGCGCGCGCGCGGCACCGGTGCCGAGCTGGCCCGGACGGTCAGCTCGGGTGCGATGAGCACCACGTCGTCCGTGTCCCGTCCCTCGAGCCTCTCCACCAGGAGCTCGACCGCGTGCCGACCCATCTCCTGGGCGGGGACGGCGACCGAGGTGAGCCGTACCGAGGCCTGGACGGCCACCTGCTCGGGGCAGACCGCGACCACCGACACGTCCTCGGGCACGGCCCGGCCCGTCTGCCGCAGCACGGCGAGCAGGGGTTCCACCGCGGACTCGTTCTGCACGACGAAGCCGGTGGTGCGCGGACGCTCGTCGAAGATCCGGAACAGGGTCGTCGCCATGGCGTCGTAGCCGCCCTGCCAGGGGCGGTGCAGCACTCCGAGGCCGAGTTCGCCCGCACGTGAGCGCAGGCCCTCCAGAGTGCGTTCGGCGAAGCCGGTGTGCCGCTCGTAGACGGCGGGCGCCTCACCGATGAGGGCGACGTGCCGGTGTCCGAGCTCCGCCAGATGCTCCGCACAGAGCGCGCCTGTCGCGCTCCAGTCGAGATCGACGCAGGTCACACCCGAGGTGTCGGCGGGCAGACCGATCAACACGGAGGGCTGCTCGGTCGCCCGGAGCAAGGGCAGGCGCTCGTCCTCGAGCTCGACGTCCATGAGGATCATCGCGTCGGCGAGTCCGCTGCCGGTGACCCGGCGCACCGCCTCGGGGCCCTCCTCGCCGGTGAGCAGGAGGATGTCGTAGCCATGGGCGCGGGCCGCGGTCGCCACGGCGATGGCGATCTCCATCATCACCGGGACGTACATGTCCGTGCGCAGCGGGACGATCAGGGCGATGATGTTCGACCGGCTGCTGGCCAGTGCGCGGGCGCCCGCGTTCGGGTGGTAGCCCAGCGCCCGGATGCTTCGCTCGACCCGCTGCCGGGTCCCGGCCGAGATGGACCGTTTGCCGCTCAGGACGTAGCTCACCGTGCTCGACGAGACTCCGGCGTGCTGGGCGACCTCGGCCAGGGTGACCATCCGGCTCTCCAAGCTTGCGAAGCGCTTCGACAAGGCGCACTGAACCGACGACTTGCAGTGACAGGAGAGTCACCTTACCGATCAAGGCGTCAGGTGTCCACGTTTGTCGAAGCGCTTCACCTAGCGACTCGGTGTGTCCGTCGCTCCCCGGACGGGAGCTCGGAAACGCATCCGCCCGCCTTTCGGCCGCCGGACCGGACGGCCGCGGCCCGCAGCCCCCGGCCGACGGGCGCCCACTCGCCGCCGGTTTCTGCGGCGGTCCGGCATCCTTCCCGCCCGGAACGGCGTGCGGGACGCGACGACCGCTCAGGCCAGCGGCACCGTCACCTGGCCGGTCCCCGTACAGCTCGCGCCGCCCGCGACCCGCACGGTGAACGGCCTGTCAGACCCCTGCGCGGTGACACGCAGCGTGTCGCCCTCACGCCGTACGCGGAAGGTGGCGCCGATGGCACCCTCCCGGTCCGGGACGGTCGCGGTCCGCTCGTAGCCGCCCTCGGCGGTCGGGTGGACCAGCAGGGTGATGCCCTCCAGCCAGTCGCCGTCGGGGCTCGAGCCGTCGGCGGCCAGCGGCAGGACGGCGCCCTCACGGACGTACAGCGGAAGGCTGTCGTAGCCGTGGCACTCGGTGCGCCAGGCCGGGCCGGTGGCCGTCTCGCCGGTGAGCAAGTGCGTCCACGTGCCCTCGGGCAGGTAGACCTCGACCTCGCCGTCCTCGGCGAAGACCGGGGCGACCAGCAGGTCGACGCCGAGCATGTACTGACGGTCCAGCGTCCGGCAGGCCGGGTCGTCGGGGAACTCCAGGAGCATCGGCCGCATCGTCGGCACACCGGTACGGTGGGCCTCGACGCCGGCACCGTACAGGTACGGCATCAGACGGTGCTTGAGCAGGGTGAAGCGGCGGGCGACGTCGACGGCCTCGTCGCCGAACTCCCACGGCACGCGGTAGGAGGAGGAGCCGTGCAGGCGGCTGTGCGAGGAGAGCAGGCCGAAGGCCAGCCACCGCTTGAACACCGCCGCGTCGGGGGTGCCCTCGAAGCCTCCGATGTCGTGGCTCCAGAAGCCGAACCCGCTCAGCGACAGCGACAGCCCGCCGCGCAGTGACTCGGCCATGGCCTCGAATGAGGACCAGCAGTCACCGCCCCAGTGGACGGGGTACTGCTGGCCGCCCGCGGTCGCGGAGCGGGCGAACAACACGGCCTCGCCCTGTCCGCGTTCCTTCTCCAGGAGCTCGAAGACGGTCTTGTTGTACAACTCGGTGTAGTAGTTGTGCATCCGTTCGGGGTCCGAGCCGTCGTGCCAGACGACGTCGGTGGGGATGCGCTCGCCGAAGTCGGTCTTGAAGCAGTCGACACCCTGGTCCAGCAGCGGCTTGAGTTTCGACTGGAACCAGGCGCAGGCGTCGGGGCTGGTGAAGTCCACCAGCCCCATGCCGGCCTGCCACAGGTCCCACTGCCACACGTCGCCGTCGGCTCGGCGCACCAGGTGGCCCAGTGCGGCGGCTTCGTCGAACAGGGGGGACTTCTGGGCGATGTACGGGTTGATCCAGACGCTGATCCTCAGGCCCTTGGCCTTCAGCCGGGTCAGCATGCCCTCGGGATCGGGGAAGACGTCGGGGTCCCACTGGAAGTCGCACCACTGGTACTCGCGCATCCAGAAGCAGTCGAAGTGGAACACGGACAGGGGGATGCCGCGTTCGGCCATGCCGTCGACGAACGACATCACCGTCGCCTCGTCGTAGGGGGTGGTGAAGGAGGTGCTCAGCCACAGGCCGAAGGACCAGGGCGGCGGCAGGGCCGGGCGCCCGGTGAGACCCGTGTAGCGGGTGAGGACGTCCTTCGGGGTGGGGCCGGCGACGACGTAGTACTCCAGGACCTGGTCCTCGACGCTGAACTGGACCTGGCCGACGGACTCCGAGCCGACCTCGAAGGAGACCTTGCCGGGGTGGTTGACGAAGACGCCGTAGCCGCGCGAGGAGAGGTAGAACGGGATGTTCTTGTACGCCTGTTCACTGCTCGTTCCGCCGTCGGCCTGCCATATGTCGACGACCTGTCCGTTCTTGACGAAGGGGGTGAAGCGCTCACCGAGGCCGTAGATCTGCTCGCCCACGCCGAGCGCGAGCTTGCCCACCATGTGGTGCTCGCCCTGGTCGGTGGTGGCGAAGGCCGCGCCCTTGGCGCCCGCGCGGGTCAGCTCGCGGCCGTCGGCGTCGCGGAAGCTCAACGCGAAGGGGGCAGACCGGTCCAGGCGCACGCTGAGGGGGCCGCTGGTCAGCTCGGTGACGCCGCCTCCGGCGCGCACCTCGCCCACGCCTCCCTCGTCGCCGCGGACGGCGAACTCCGGGCCGGTGCGGCGCTTGCCGGAGTGGTGGGTGAGGCGGATGCCGATGACGCCCTCGACGGGCGAGAAGCACTCGACGGAGACGAGCGGCGCGTTGAGCGTGTCGCCCCTGCGCGTCACGCGTTGCACTGCGGCATGGGCGGTGATGCGCTTCGATTCGACGCGGACGTCACGCACGTCCATGGCGTAGGCGATCTGTACGCCATCGCGAACACGCCAGAAGCCGTTGGTGAACTTCATGATCTCCCTCGGGAGTAGCGGAGGCTGTCCAGCTGGGACACAGGCATCGTCACCACGCGTCGGACGGTGCGCACAACGCATCCGCGCACGTGCCCGGGCGAGGCGTAAATGGCCCTGGACAAGCTTGATTGTGCAGGCGACACCTTGCTGCATCTCGAACCGCGAAGCAAGACGCGGCCGTACGGGGCTAGCGCGCGGGCGGTCTCTTGGCGTATTAGTCATCCCATCAAACAAACCCGTCCGGGACATGTGACCGGACTGCGCGACAGCAAGGGCCGCACATGTCGATTCTGTCGAAGCGCTTCAACACGTCTCCGGACGGCCCGTCACTTCCGGCATGGGATCCGTCGGGCGGCAGACGGGTCGCGGGCCGCGACCGCCCGTCCCACCAGGAGCGTTCAGCCGGTTTCCGGCCCGGCCGACCAACTGCCGTCAAGGACTCCTGCGCCGACGCCGCCGCGCGCCGGACGCCCCGCGGGCGCCCCGGCCGGCCCGCCGTGGACCACCTCCGCGGCGCCCGGTGATCCGCCTCACCCGTTCCGTGGCCCAGGCCACCCGCGCGAGGCACGGGGCTGAGCCGCCCCCATGGACCCGCGTCCGCCGGAGCGGCGTCCAGGGCCCCCCGGCCCGCTCCCTCCCCTGCCACTCCGCCGGACACGGGCGTTCGTCGGAGCCGGCCCCCCTCCCACCCAAGGGCATCATCGTGACAGCACACCCACCGAACGGACCGTGGCCACGACGCCGGCGGGCCCGCCGCCCCGTCCTCGTCGCGCTCGGCGTCGTCTCCGCGGTCGTCGGCAGCACCGCGCTGAGCGGCTGCGGCCAGTCCCGCGACCCCGGCGTGTACACCGTCCTGAACTCCTCGACGGACGACTCGTACCACCGATGGGACGCGGCGACGCTCGAACGCTGCAGCGAGCGCCTGGGCGTCACCGTCCGACAGCAGTCGGTCCCGGCCGACCAGGTCATGACCAAGTCACTGAGGATGGCGTCCTCCAGGTCGCTGCCGGACATCATCCAGTTCGACGGCTCCGAGATGCCGGCCTTCGCGGAGACCGGCGGCTTGATGGACCTGAGGAAGCTGGGCGTCGACACCAGTGACGTGCCGCAGGGCATCGTCGACTACGGCTCCTACAAGGGCACCTACTACGGCGCTGCGCGCACGGTGAACACCCTCGCGCTGTTCTACAACAAGGACATCCTCGAGAAGGCCGGCCTCGAGGTCCCCACCACGTGGGGCGAGATGCGCGAGACCGCCAAAAGGCTCACCCGGGGGCACCAGTACGGCATCGCCCTGAGCGCGGGTGGCGCGGAGGACGGCGTCTACCAGTTCACGCCGTTCATGTGGTCCAACGGCGGCGACGAGACCGACCTCGACAGCCCGCGGGTCGTGCAGGCGCTCGACTACTGGAAGTCGCTGCTCGCCGACGGCTCACTGTCCAAGTCGACGATCAACTGGACCCAGGCCGACGTCAACGACCAGTTCATGGCCGGGAACGCCGCCATGATGATCAACGGTCCGTGGCAGGTGGAGACCCTCAACACCAAGAAGGACCTGCACTGGGGCATCGCGCGGATCCCCGTCCCCAGGGCCGGGGACGACTCCGTGGGTCCGCTGGGCGGTGGTGAACTGACCATCCCGGACATCGACGACATCGCACGCGAGAAGATGTCCGCGAGGATCGTCAACTGTATGACGAGCGAGCAGGAGGAAGTGACCTACGCGCTCAACAGCTGGATGATCCCGGCCAACCACAAGGCCGCCGCCACGTGGCGCAGGAAGGTCCCCTCGCTCAGCTCACTGGCCGACCAGGTCGCGGTGGCACGCTCGCGCACCGCCAGGGTCGGCTCCGGCTGGACCTCCGTCTCACTCGCCCTGCAGAGCGCGTTCCAGTCGGCGCTCACCGGCCAGTCCAGCGCGTCGGCGCTGAAACACGCGCAGGCGCGCGTCGAGAGCGGGAAGTGAGGCAACCACCGTGTCCACCACCACTGTTCCCGTCCCCGCGGCCACCGGCACCGCCGCCGCAGGCGCCCCCGACCCGGGGCGCGCCCGCCGGCGGCGCGCGCTCGCGCAGTGGGGCTTCGTGGCCCCCGCCGTGCTCTTCATGCTGCTGTTCTTCGGCTATCCGCTCGTCCGCAACGTCGTGATGAGCTTCCAGCACTACACGCCGTCGACCTTCTTCACCGGCAAGGCCCCCTTCAACGGCCTGGACAACTGGCGCAACGTCTTCGGCGACGACCTCTTCGGCAAGGCGTTGGGGCAGACGATCGTCTTCACGATCGGCTCGCTGGCCGGACAGTTCGGCATCGGCCTGGGCATGGCGGTGTTCTTCAACCGCAGGTTCCCGCTGAACGGTGTGCTGCGCGCGCTGATCCTGCTGCCCTGGCTCGTGCCCATGGTCGTCTCCGGCATCGTCTGGCGGCGCATCCTGGACCAGGACACCGGCGTGCTCAACTCCTTCCTCGGCCTGTTCGGCATCGCCCACACGCCATGGCTGACCAGCACGCACGTAGCGCTGCTCGCCCTGATCCTGGTGAACATCTGGATCGGCATCCCGTTCAACATGGTGATCCTCTACGGCGGCCTCCAGGAGCTTCCGCGCGAGGTCCACGAGGCCGCCTCGCTGGACGGCGCCTCCGCCTGGCGCACCTTCCGCTCGATCACGCTTCCACTGCTGAAGCCCGTCATCACCGTCGTACTCGTGCTGGGCTTCATGTCCACGGTCAAGATCCTCGACCTGGTGCTGGCCCTGACCGACGGTGGCCCGGCCGACGCCACGCAGACCCTGGGGACGCTCACCTACCAGAACTCCTTCGTCCAACTGGACTTCGGGGCCGGCGCCGTGGTCGGCGACATCCTGATCCTGATCTCCGCCGTGTTCGCGGTGTTCTACCTGCGGGCCAGCCGCAACGACGGGAAGTGACCGGCATGACGACCACCACCAACCGAGCCCTCGGACGGCCGAAGCGTCGCTGGGGCACGACGGCCGTCGGCGTCCTCGTCCTGTGCGTGATGCTGTTCCCGCTGTACTGGATGATCAATACCGCACTGCAGCCCGAGTCCGGTCTGCTGGAGGTGGCCCCGGTCCCGCACGGACTGGACCTGTCCGGCTTCTCCTCTGCCCTGTCCGAGCAGGGCGGCCACCTTCTGACCTCGCTGGCGGTGGCGCTCGGCGCCGTCGTGATCTGCCTGGCCTTCTCCGCACCGGCCGCCTACGGCCTCGCCCAGTTCAGGCTACGCGGCGCGAAGACCGTGGTGTTCGGCACCCTGATCACGCAGATGGTGCCGGGGATCGTCATCGCCAACGCGCTGTACAGCGCGTACGTGGACCTCGGCCTGGTCAACTCCTACTTCGGTCTGATGCTCGCGGACGCCTCACTGGGCATCCCGTTCGCGATCGTGCTCATGCGGTCCTTCATGGTGGCCATCCCGCGTGAGGTCGTCGAAGCCGCCGAGGTGGACGGAGCCGGACGGCTGCGCACCTTCGTCCAGGTCGTGCTGCCCATGAGCCGCAACTCGCTGATCACCGCCGGACTGTTCTCCTTCCTGTACGCGTGGAGCGACTTCATGTTCGCGCTCACCCTCAACACCACCGACCACGTCAAGCCGGTCACCCTCGGCATCTACCAGTACATCGGCGCGCACGTCGGCGACTGGGGCTCGGTCATGGCCGCCTCCGTCCTCGCCGCGATCCCCGCGGCGATCCTGCTCGTGCTCGCGCAGAAGTACATCGCCGCCGGCATCACCGGCGGTTCCGTCAAGTGACCGCACGCCCCCGCGAAAGGACGCCCTTCGCCGACCTCCCCCGCCTCCGCGGGCTCCGTCTTCGGCGCGGCCCGTCGCGCACCAGATCGAGGGCGCCGCACGGGGGACGATCGCTGCGCCTGCCACGAGTCCGATCGAGCACGCCGAAGAGGCGGGTGGCTCATCCGCCAGCCACCCAGCGGCGAAGCCCGCCCGGCTCGGCAACTGCAGCGACCCCGTCTCTTGTCCGTCTGCCCGGCCGGCGCGTGCCCTCCCCCACGCGAGAGTCGGAAGGGCAGTACACACCAGCGGGGCTTGCGCAGATGGGTACGCTGCTTGGGCGATGTCGGTTGGTCGTGGCGCAGCGGCGAGAAGAGCGGATGTGACTGGCGAACTACGTGAGATCCCACTGACCGGCGGTCCAGTGAGGTTCCGCGGCGTGCTGGATCTGGAGCGAACCGAGACTGGCGTGTTGCCCTGGCGGTTGCCCACTTGGACACGGGCGCAGTTCCCGGATGAGTCCGTCGAGCGGATGGCTACGTTGTCGTCGGGAGTACGGCTGGCCTTCGTGACGACTGCGACATTGCTCGAAGTCGAGGCGCTCACGACCGTCACGCAGTACGAGGGCAGTACCGAACGCTCTGAGCCCGGAGCCCTGGAACTCGTAGTCGACGGGACTTTGTTGCGCAGGGAGCCTCTGCCCGCGGGCAACGTGTTGCATGTGTCGGCCGGGCGCGGCAGGACGGTCCCGGGTCCGTCCTGCCGCGTCACGTTCGATCAGTTGCCGCCGGGAGAGAAGGAGATCGAGCTGTGGTTGCCGCAGCAGTCTCGTACCGAGCTCATCAGCCTGTGGGCTGACGCCGCGGTCGTACCGCCGCCGGCCACCGGTCGCCGCAGCTGGCTGCATCATGGAAGTTCCGTCAGCCACTTCCCGGAGGCCGGCTCACCTGCCGACACCTGGCCCGTGATCGCCGCGGCCCTTGGCGGGGTGGAACTCGTCAATCTCTCGCTGGCCGGTAATGCCCGGCTCGATCCGTTCGTGGCCCGTGCGATCAGGGACGAGCCGGTCAGCCTCATCAGCCTCAAGCTGGGTCTCAACGTCGTGACTGGCGCGTCGTTCCGGCGGCGTTCCTTCGGACCAGCGGTGCACGGGTTTCTCGACACCATCCGTGAGGGCCACCCGGACACCCCCTTGCTGGTGGTTTCCCCGGTGATCTGTCCCCCGGTGGAGGACACCCCGGGCCCGGTGACCCTCACCGCCGACGGATGCTTCACAGCGCTCGGCACGCCCGCCGACATCACGAGCGGGGCGCTCACTGTCAACGTCGTACGTGACGAGCTGACCCGCATCGTGACCGCTCGCCAGGTGCACGACCCGAACCTGCACTACCTGGACGGCCGTGACCTGTTCGGCACGGACGATATCCCCGACCTTCCTGATGGCCTTCACCCCAACACCGCAGGCCACCGCCGCATCGCCGAACGGTTCGCCGGAATCGCCTTCACGCCTCCGGGCCCATTCGCCTGAGGGTTTCAGCGCACTCTCGATGACCAGGGCGCATTCCCGGTCGTTGTCCAGCAGCGCGGTTCTCCAGAACGCGCGACGGTGCGTCATCCATGCCCGTCGGATGGTGCTACACACGGTGTTGATCGTGTCGGCGATGTCGAAGAAGGCGTTGACAACAGTGGCCCGTCGTCCACAGCAGCAGGCGAGTCGGTGGAACGCGTTCTGCCAGGCGTGCGTGCGCTCGACGTGCCAACGCTGCGCGACGTGCAACCCTTCGCAGCGGGCCCACGTCTTCTCCGTCGACGATCACGACCGCAGGAAGAGGACCCAAGGTGATGGACCGCCAGCGAGACCAGGACACCGGAGCCGCACCCACCGAGGACGTTGCCTGGTGGGGACTCAGGGTGACCGGAGGAGTGGTCCTCGCCCTGATCGGAGCAGGGCTGCTCCTGTGGCTGGTCCTGCGCGGAGACTCGACTGACAGCGACTGGTCCCACTACTACGGGGCCGGCAAAGTCCTGGCGATCGGATGCGTCGTCGCCGGGACGTCGCTCCTGGCTCGCCGCCGCTGAACGGGTCCGCGAGGCGTACCGCGCCACGTTCGGCGCCCCGTCGGCGGACGAGAGGGGCAGTACGCCACCAGGTCGCGCCTCAGTGGCCGTCCGGACCGAAACCCCGACCAGACAGCCGCACGGCGAGAACACCCGCCTCACCGCCGCGACTGGACAGTCCGGCGCCGCGGCCGTCTGCCCGGCTCACGGCCGCTGCCATGGGTCGGACAGAACGATCCGCGGATCCGGCAACATCAGACCCAGGGCGGCGCCACCGCCGACGCGACCCGACATCGGACAGGGGACACCGCGCGGCCCCGGCCGGCTGGAAGCCGGCCGGGGCCGCGGACAAGCACGTGATCGTGAAGAGCGGTCGCCTACGCGGCGGAAGGCTCTGCGGGGCTTCAGCCGAACGATCGTCCCTGCAGACAACAGGTGAGGCCCGGGGACAATGTCCCCGGCCGGATCGACTGGAGCATGGTCGGCGTCGATTCCACGACCTGCCGCGCTCATCAGCACGCGGCTGGTGCCTCCACCCGTGCCCCGAAGATCCCGGGTCGGCGCAGGAGCCCGGCACGTCACCGTCCCGATGAGGCCCTGGGACGCTCGCGAGACGGGTTCACGAGGTCTTCCGGCCGCGTCGCCGGCCTGCGCCATGGGTGCCGGCTCGGGCCCACTCCTCATCCGAGAGATCTCCCCGCCCCCTGTCCCACGGAACGAGTGCTCAGCGGGAGCGTCACGCGACCCGTCGGACAGGTCCTAGTCGACGACGTCGATGTAGCTCATCATGCCGTTGTCTTCGTGGGCCGCGATGTGGCAGTGGAACATGACCTTGCCGGTGAAGTCGGAGAAGGGGACGCGGATGACCACCTTGCCGGGCACGCCGTTGACCGCGTGGGGCACCGGGACGGTGTCCTGGCGGCCGACGAAGGACTGGCGGACGCCGTTGATCGAGATGACCTGGAAGGAGTTGGTGTGGAGGTGGAAGGGGTGGTCCTCGCCGCCCTCGTTGGTGAGGGTCCACTCCTCCACGGTGTTCAGCTTCGCGGGGGTGTTGAACACTGAGGAGTCCATGCGGAACTGCTGGCCGTTGATGAGGAAGCCTGCCGAGTCGTCTCCGCTGAGTGTCACACTGCGGCTCTGCGCGATGGAGGCGTTGGACAAGTCGGCAGGCGAGGACGGCAGCGCGCCGGAGACGGTAGGAAGCTGGACCTGTGAGCGACCGGCGACATTGACCTTGAACAGGGGGGTGTCGGGGTAGTTGTCACCGTCCGGCCCGTTGCCGAAAGCAAGGCTGCGCAGGGTGGTTTCCCCGGGCTGCCTGCCGGCGGTGACCAGCACGTCGTAGCGCTTGCCGGGAGGCAGCAACAGGGTGCCGGCCGTCGTCACCTTGGCGGCCGGCACGCCGTCCTGGCCGATGACCGTGAACCGGTATCCGTCGAGCTGGAGGTGGTACCAGATGTCAGCTCCGACGTTGCCCAGGCGCCACAGCTGGGTCTCACCGGGCTTGATGGTCAGCGCGGGCAGCAGCTGCCCGTTGACCAGACGTACCGTCGGGGCGTCGGAGTCGATCGACGTGGTGGCGGTGTTCTGGACGATGTGCCCCGTCCTGTCGAGCTGAACGTCCTTCAGGTTCACGGTGTGCGTGGTGATGTTCCGCAGGGCGGGCGGGAGCAGGGCCCGATCGTCTCCGACGACCATGGCGCCAGAGAGGCCGGCGAAGATCTGGTTCTCCACGTCGCCGGGGGAGAAGCCGGCGCTGGGTGACGGCGTCATCTCCATGCCTGCCATGCTGGAGCTGTCCGAGGGGCAGGTCGTGCCCATGGCGTGACTGTGGTACCAGTACGTGCCGACCGGGTGGTCGGTGGGCAGGTTCAGGCGGTAGTGGAACGTGGTGCCCGGGGCGACGCAAAGGAACGAATCGTCCGAGTCGTTCGTCGGAGAGACGTGCAAGCCGTGGAAGTGCAGGTTGGTCGCTACCGAAAGGTTGTTGACCAGGGTGATCGTGGCGTGTTCGCCCGGCAGGAGGTGCAGGGTCGGGGCAGTGAACGAGCCGTTGTAGGACTGGCCCCGCACCTGCTTTCCCGCCACCTCGAAGCGCGTGTCGTGCGCGTCGAGGGTGATCGTCATGTTCGGACTGGTGGCGGTGTCGAGGACCGGAGGGTCGGCGAAGGGCTGTCCGGAGATCATGCCCGCCTGCTGCTGGGCCGTCGACAGCGGCTGCTCCGTCGTGGACGCCAAGGTCGGGGCGGCCGATGCCCCTCGGGTGTACACGACCGCGGCGGCAATGACCAGGAGTGCGGCTGCCAGCGCCTGGACGGTTATGAGGTGCCGTCTCGGCTGGCGGCGCTTGGCATCCGGCACGTTGCCGGCTGAGTTGGACATCGGTTCCCCTGTTGGTTTGGTCCTGCGGTGCAGTTGGTCTGTCGCCGAACGCCGCACGCAGACATGGGCGTCGGCTTGACAGGGCACAGCGTCCTCGGAGCGGTCGCGTCGGGTGGTTGTCGCCGGACGAGTCCGGATGTCATCAGCTGTGCGGCTTCACTGTGGCAGTGGCTGGTATCACTGCCGTCTCGTCGGCGTCTTGTGCTGCTCCGGCCGCCGGCGCCGCCGTGCCGTGCTGTGCTGTGCTGTGCCGTGCCGGATCGTCGGCTGTCGGCGCGTCCTGACGCCTGCCCGGAGCGGAGAGGGGGCGTGGGCCTGCGTGGAGACGATCGTCTTCGACACGACGACGGATCAAGTCGAGCACGGCACGGGCGACTTCCACCCCCGCACGGCGGAACTGCCGGCGCTCCGCCGCGAAGACCCGGGACTCCTCACTTACGTGGTCCGGCCTGTGATCGGGGCGGCCGGTGCCGTGGTCGGGGCCTGTGGTGAGGGTGTGTCGCCGGAGCAGGAGAGGCGGCAGCCCGTGCCCGGGCCAGGCGTGCGGGGCTCGCCGGGGCGCGGGTCGTTCAGGGCGCGGCCGCCGGGCCACCGCGACAGCTTGGCGGACAGGGCCACGCCGTCGTCGACTTCCGCGGTCCGCCGCCCTTGGATGTCCGGCAGCAGACCGTCCAGCGGCCCGCCAACCCGTTCGGCGTAGGTCCGGTGTGGGAGCGAGCCGGGGTTGGGGTCGCCGTGCTCCGCGCCGTGGACCCGACCGTTCAGCAGCTGCTCATCGCCGTTCATTCGCCCAGGCCTTGCGGCCGTCACCGACAACGCGGGCTTGCCCAGCACCGCCTGGGCTTGCTCGCGTGGCCGTGGCCGCGGGCTGCCCGGGTCAGGCGCGGAAGCGGGAGAGCCAGCCGCCGGCCTTCTGCCCGGCGGCCTGTTCTGCCTCCTGCCGCAGGCGCTCCCGCTCCTGGTGCTCGCGTTCGTCGGCTTCGGCCTGCGCTTGTACTGCGACGGCCCGGTCCTGGCAGTCCTCGCACAGGTGCGGGGGTGCGACGGGCGCTCAGAGGTCCTGACAAAGGTGTTGGACGTGGCGGTGGGTGATGAGGCAGGTGGCGAGGCCGAGGAAGGCTTCACGGATGTCGTCGCGTCTGTCCCAGCGGATGCGCAGGCGGCGGGAGCCGTGCAGCCAGGAGATCGTCCGCTGTCTCACCGCGTCCATGGCAGACACCTCACGTGTTCAGGCCGGCGCTGGTCAGCCAGATGTGTTCGCATGTCGCCGACGCCTCTTGGAGCTTCTCGCGGGATTCCTGCGAAGCATGGTAGAAGGTCCGCTCGATCATCCAGCACAGGGCGCGTGCCATTGCCGGGGCCTGGTCCGGTGCGGCGCCGGCCTGGATGCCGGCGCGTTGCAGGACGGCGGTGATGGCCGCGATGAACAGGTCAGCAGTGTGCTGCCACAGTTCACCGATCTCCGGCACGGTCAACGACAGGTCGATCGCCGTGCGCATGACCGGGCCGTGTTCGTTCCACAGCTCGACCGTGCGCTGCATGGCTGCAGAGACGGCCTGGCGTGGCTCGTCGGTCTGCGCGGTGACCCGGGACCGTTCCCACAGGTGCTCGACGGTCCGGGCCACGAGTGCCGTGACCACTTCTTGCTTGGAGCCGAAGTAGAAGTACAGGGCCCCGCGTGTGATGCCGGCGCCCTGGGCGATGTCGCCGACGGTCATGGCGTCGTAGCCCCTGTGTGTCAGCAGGGCTTCGCAGGTGTCGAGGATGGCCCGCTCCCGGACATCCCCCTTGCGCTCGGTGGTGCGGCGGCTGCGCGCGGAATGGTGGCCGGGCATCAGAGCTGAGCGCCCTCAGCGAAGTCGGTCGTACGCGAGAGCGTCTCCCACGCACGGATGTCCTCGTCCACGGCCGTGCGCGCCGTGGTGACCAGCCGCAGCGCGTCCGAGCCCAGGACGAGGTGGGCCGGCGGCTGCTCGACCGTCGTGATGTGCACGACCGCTTCCCCCGCCTTGGCCGGATCGCCCAGCTGGTTCCCGCTGGCCTTCTGCCGTGCTTCGCGGATGGGGGTGAACAACTCGTCGTAGTCGTCGACGGTCCGCGCGGCACGTGCCATGGACCGTCCGGCCCAGTCGGTGCGGAAGGAGCCGGGCTCGATCGCCGTCACGTGGATTCCGAACTGCGCGACTTCCTTGCCCAGTGCCTCCAGGATTCCCTCCAGGGCGAACTTGCTGCCGCAGTAGGCGGACATGCCGGGCACGGCCATGAGCCCGCCCATGGAGGTGACGGCCATCAGGTGTCCGCGGCGGCGGCGGCGCATGTGGGGCAGCGCCGCCTGCAGGGTGGCCACCGTCCCGAACACGTTCACCTCGAACTGCCGTCGCACCTCGGCCAGCGGGGTTTCCTCGAAGGTTCCCTCCAGGCCGTAGCCGGCGTTGGCGACGACGACGTCCAGAGGGCCGACGCTCCGCTCGACCTCCGCGACCGCGCCGAAGACGGCGTCACTGTCCGTCACGTCCAGGATGCGACCGTGAGCGTGACCGGGCCTGAACTCTTCGAAGGCCCGCAGGTCCTTCTCCGAGCGGACGGTGCCGATGACGGTGTGCCCGGCGGCCAGGGCGGCTTGGGCGAAAGCGCGCCCCAGGCCCGTGCTGACGCCGGTGATGAGCCAGTTCCGCTTCTCCATTGTCCCTCCAGAGAGGTCTCACGAGGAGCCGGGTCGCCCCCTTGAGCAAAAGTCTACAGGGTGTCGATTTTTATCGTCGCTACGTCGATTCCGCTACCCGGTGGTGAAGGTCGCCCATCTCGCTCGATTCCCTGGCGCCTCGTGGCGCATCCGCCCCGTACGACGGATCTGCCGTCCGCCACAAAGCGGCGTTGCTGGGCGCAGCCGTCGACGAGTGGCTGTGACCAGCAACGTCACGACGCCTTCAGACGACGTCGAATTCGTTGCCCTCGGGGTCCTGCATAGCGGCGGCGTACAGCCCCATGTACGGCTCGTCCTTGATCCGCAGCACCCCGACTTGGACCAGCCGCTCCACTGTGGTCCTGACCCGCTGTGCGCGGATTTCCAGCAGGACGTCACGGCCCCCACCGACCCTCAGGTCGAAGTGCCACCGGTTCCTGGCGGCCTTCGGCTCCGGAACCTGCTGGAACCACACCCTCGGTCCCCGTCCCGCGGGATCGACGATCGACTCCGGAGTATCCCCGGCACCGGCCGGCGACTCCTCCTCGGGAACCCCCATCGCCGCCCAGTAGGCACGCCACGTCGTGCGCCCGCCCGGCGGAGGCTCAGGCACGTAGCTCAAGGACCTCGGCCCAGAAGGTGCCCATTCTCCGCGGATCGGAGCAGTCGATTGTCAGCTGCACTGTCATCTCCGTCCTCGGAGCATCCCCGGCAGGTGTGACAGACGGCCCACTTCCGCAAGAGACCCTGAGAGGTCGTTTCACCTGGGTCAACCGAGTATCCAGCGATGTGCAGGCTGCCGGGTCGTGGTGCTGGAGATGCGGATTGCTTCGCGCTGGTCAGGCGAGGTGGCAGATGAGGCGGGTGTTCGGCGGCCCGCATCACGCAGGCCGACGGCAGCGACGGTTCGGTCACCTGGTTCCGGCCTGAAGGCGGAGGCCTGACAGAGTCAGGTCCAGCGCGGCGAGAAACTGGTCTCTGTCGTCGTGCACCGCGAATTCGTCGGCGATCTGCTGCACGAAGGGGAATTCGGCGCCGTCGAGCGACCGCCACTGCTCGGCGAAGCGGTCGAGGTACGCGTGGCGGTCCACGTGGCCGTCGAGCAGTTCCTGCGGGATTTCCACGCCCAGGTCGGCGGCCGTGCCGACGACGACGCCCGTGATCGCCGACACTGCGTGGAAGCGCTGGCGCGGCGTGAGGTCGAGGCGGAGGGTCTGCTGACCGAGCTTCTCGTACAGTCGCAGCGAGTTGCCCTGCACGTCGGTGTTGCGCATGAAGTAGGCCGACAGCCAGGGCCGGTCGACGATCGCGTCGAACAGCGTGATGGCCATCGCACGGAGGTCTGCGATCGGGTCGTCGCTCTCCGGCTGCCCCTCGACGAGGGCCAGGACCCCGCCGATCGCGTGGTCGGTGGCGCGGTCGAGCAGTTCGTCCTTGTTCGAGACGTACCAGTAGATGGTGCCGACGCCGGTGCCGAGACGGGCGGCGAGCGCACGGAACGTCAGTGCCGGTGCGCCCGCCTCGTCTAGCAGGGCCACGGCGGCGCCGAGGACCGCCTCCAGCGAGTGCGAACCACGCTTGCGTCCGCGAGGAGAGCCTTCGGTGGAGAGTGCGCCCGGGCCTGTCATGGCATCCATCCAACCACAGTGTGGCGGTACATCGAACCTCGTTCTATTATCGAACCTCGTTCCAACATCGAACGTCGTTCGTTACGGCGTTCAGAAAGGGGGGCCGGTCATGACCGCCGTCGCCACTTCCGCTTCACCTTCGAGCCGTTCCTATCCGTCGTTGCGCGCGGCCTGGATCCCGCTGGCCGCGCTCTGCCTGGCCTTCTTCGTCGAGATGGTCGACAACACGCTGCTCTCGATCGCGCTGCCCACCATCGGCCGCGACCTCGGCAGCGGCACGACCGCCCTGCAATGGGTCACCGGCGCCTACTCGCTGACCTTCGGCGGCCTCCTCCTGACGGCAGGGTCGCTCGCCGACCGGCTCGGGCGACGGCGCGTGCTGCTCGTCGGCCTCGCCGCGTTCGGGCTGCTCAGCCTCTGCGTCATCGCCGTCAACTCCGCGGGGCAGCTCATCGCGCTGCGCGCCGGGCTCGGCATCGCCGCCGCCGCCATGGCGCCCATCACCAACTCCCTCGTCTTCCGGCTCTTCGACGACCAGGCGCTGCGCATGCGCGCGATGACCCTCATGATCGTCGTCGGCATGTCCGGCTTCGTCCTCGGCCCGCTGCTGGGCGGCACGGCCCTCGCCCACGTGCGCTGGGAGTGGCTGCTCGTGGTCAACGCGCCGATCGCGCTGATCGCGGCCATCGGTGTGCGCCTCGGGGTGGCCGCCGACCGGCCCGAGGACCTGACCAAGGACCGGCTCGACCTGCCGGGCGCCGTCCTGAGCGTCCTGACCATCGGCCTGGCCTGCTACTCCCTGACCAGTGGCGTCGAGCACGGCTGGCTCTCCACGGCCACCGTCGCGTCGATCCTCGGCACCGTGGCCGCGGGCGCCGCGTTCGTGTGGCACGAGCGCCGCAGCGCCGCGCCCATGCTCGACCTCAAGATCTTTGCCAGCGGCACCGTCCGCGGCGCGGCCATCGCCCAGACCGGCACGTCCATCGCAATGGCCGGCGTGATGTTCGGGCTGATCCTCCACTTCCAGTACGCCTACGGATGGAGCCCCGTGCGAGCGGGCCTCGCGAACCTGCCGATCATCGTGACCATGATCGTCGCGACGCCGCTGTCGGAATGGCTCGGCAAGCGGTTCGGGCACCGGGTCGCCTGCCTGGTCGGCGCGGCCTGTCTGGCCGCCGCCCTGGCCGGCCTCGCCTGGGGCGTCGACCACGGGTACGCCGCCATCGCCGTCTCCATGGTCGTGATGACGATCGGGCTGCGCACCGTCATGACGATCTGCGCGATCGCCCTGGTCGACGCGATGCCGGCCAACCGCACGTCGATCGGCACCGCCCTCAACGACACCGCCCAGGAGGTCGGGACCAGCGTCGGCACCGCCGCCGTCGGCACCCTGATAGCGGCACTGGTCACCACTCAACTGCCCGCGGGCGTGTGGAGCGCGGACCTCGTGCAGTCCTTCTTCCACGGCGAGCGGATCACGTACGCCGTACTCGCGGTGATCGTCGGTCTGATCGCGACAGGCGGTGCGCTTACGCTCACCGACTCCCACTCCGTCGAGGAGCCGGCCTGATCGCGGCCGGGGCCGGTCGAACGGGACACGCGACAGCCGGCCACCTGTCGGGAGAACGGCCGGGTCCGAAGCGTCGTGCTACCCGCCGACCTGTCTCTGACGTGGCGCCCTGGGCCAGCTCGGCGATCCGGCAGCAGGCGCCCGTCAGTGTTCACTCATCAGGTGTGTCAGGAGCTGTGGTAGCGGCTGTGACCGTGTCATGCCGCTGCGCGGTAACCGGTGAGCGACACCATCACACGACAGAGCGGCCGAGTTGAACTCGATCGGCGCGAGCACGCACAACCGCGGCGACAGGGTCTCCTGGATCTCGGTCGGTTTCGCAACCCCGAGCTGCCAAGAGGCCCTGTTCCCATGCCCACAGCCAGCCACGACCACCCGGTCGAGACTCCCGTTCGCCACCCACCCCTCAACATCGGAACGACGACAGCTACTCAGCTGAGGGTGTGCCGAACCAGGCGGACCGGCCCCAGATCATGAGCGAGGGCCCGATCGCCACGCGCAGTCACAGGTGTAGGACCTGGAGGCAGTGAGGCCCGCGTGCAGGCGCACGCCGCTCCGCGCGGCCGGGCCCGGCCCTGTGTCCGTGAGGCGGCCGGCAACGTCGTCCCGTTGGCGCCGTCCAGGGCAGCCCGAACGAAGGGCCTTCCTGCTCACAGCATCCGGTCGACCAGCCCGTCCACGTACCCCGGGGTGAGTTCCATGCCGAACAGGACGCGGATGTACATCGGTGCCAGGACATGGTCCAGGAAGTCGAACGCGTCGGGCGGATCCTCGCCCCGTCCACGGGCGCGATCGAACATGGACTGCAGTTGCCGGGTGCGTTCGGCGCGCAGGGCGTCACGAGCCTGCGCGCCCTGGTCGCCGGTGCCCGCCAGGGCGACGGCCAGACGGAGCAGCGCCAGTCCGTCGGGCCCGGTGATCTCGCGGGCCACCTGGGCCGCGTACGTGCGCAGGTCACCGGCGAGGCTCCCGGTGTCGGGCATCGGTGACCGCGCGTTGAGGCGGGTGAGCGCCACATCGGTGAGCAGGGCCTCCAGGCCGCCCCACCGGCGGTAGACGCTGCTGTCGGCCACGCCCGCGCGAGCCGCGACGTCGCCGACGGTGAAGTTGCCGTAGCCGCGCTCATTGATCAGGTCGGTGACGGCCTGGTGCACCTGCGCGCCGACGCGGGCGCTGCGCCCGCCGGGCCGCCGGGCTGGCTGTGGCTCATTCATGCCCCCACTGTAACCCCTTAACGCAGCCACTACTTGCGTTTGGGTCAACACCCCCGTACGGTTCGACTAACGCAGTCGACGACTGCGTTAGTAGCTTTGCTCTTCGGGAGGAACTCGCATGGCTGTATCGCCCGCAGCGGCCCCGGGCAGTCGGGCCAACCGGTCCGTACTGCTCACGGTGGCTTGCCTCGGCCAGTTCATGGTCCTGCTCGACAACACGATCGTCGGGGCGGCGCTGCCCGACATGCAGCGCCGGCTGGGCACGCAACTGACGGGTCTGCAATGGATCGTCGACGCCTACGTCCTGCTGGTCGCCATGCTGCTGCTGTCCGGCGGCGTCTTCGCCGACCGGTTCGGCCGCAAGCGCGTGTACCTGACCGGCGTCGCGGTGTTCACCGTCGCGTCGCTCGTGTGCAGCCTCGCGCCCTCGCTCGGCTGGCTGGTCACCGGCCGGTTGCTGCAGGGCATCGGGGCCGCGGCGCTCAGCCCCGCCTCGCTCGCCCTGCTCGCCGCCGCCTATCCCGTACCGCGGGAACGCGTCAAGGCGATCGGACTGTGGGCCGGACTCAGCGGCATCGGCCTGGCCGCGGGCCCCGTGGCCGGCGGCGTACTGACGCAGGCCTTCGGCTGGCCCGCCATCTTCCTGGTCAATCTGCCCATCGGCCTGCTCCTGCTGCTGCTCGGCCGGCGCCACCTCGAAGAGACCCGCAACCCGAACGCCCCCGCGATCGATGTCCCCGGCACGGTGCTGTCCGTCCTGGCGGTGGGGGCGCTGACCTACGGGCTGATCGAGGGCGGTGCCCGCGGCTGGACCTCGCCGGTCATCCTGTCCGGATTCGCCGCCGCGGCGCTCCTCCTCGCCGCCTTCCTCACCGTCGAAGCGCGCCATCCCGCTCCCATGCTGCCGCCGCGACTGTTCCGTCAGCGCCTGTTCACCGTCTCCAACACCGCCATGGTGGTGGTCGGGTTCGCGCTCATGGGCTCGTCGTTCTTCTTCTCCCAGTTCTTCGTCTACGTCCAGGGCAGCTCGATCCTGCGCGCCGGCCTGCAGACCCTGCCGATGTCCCTCGCCATGGTGGTCGTCAGCCCGTACGCGGGCCGGCTCGCCGCGCGGTACGGTTTCCGCGTCGTGGTCACCACCGGCCTGGCCCTGGCCGGCCTGGGACTGCTGGCGCTCGGCACGGTGCACGCCGACACCGGCTACACGAACGTGTGGTGGCGCCTCGCCCTCGTCGGCACCGGCTTCGCCCTCACCCTGTCCCCTCTGACCGGGGCCGCCATCCAGGCGGTCAGCCCGCAGGAAGGCGGCCTCGCCTCAGGCGTCAGCAGCACCACCCGGCAGATCGGCGCGGTGCTCGGCGTCGCCCTGCTCGGCGCCGTCGTCCGCACCCGGCAATCCGGCGGCGCCTCCTTCGAGGCCGGCCTCGACAGCGCCTTCCTCGCCGCCGGCGCCGTCACCTTGGCCACCGCCGTGTTCACCGGCCTCCGACTGACGAGGTCCGACCCCGCGCATGCCCCGGCGCCGACGCGACGGCCCACCGTCGAAGCCGCACTCGCCACCACGAACCAGGACCCGGCGAACCGCCGTTGACGGCGTGTGACGAGAGGCGATCGATGTGGACGTCGTCAAGACGAGGAACGGTTCGGTGCGGGGGATGCGGACGGCCGCCGATGTCGTCGCCGTTCCCGGTATCCCCTTGGCACCGGCACCCCTCACCCGCCCGCCGCCGTGAGGGCCCTTGAGAAGCGGGCGGACTTCCCGCTCCTTTGTCCGTGAGCTGTGCTCGCCAGTTCCAGATGTTCCCCCCGGAACCGGGCACGCAGGGCTCGATCGTGTGTGACCAGCACGACTGCCCCCGGGAACTCGGTCAGCGCTTCCTCCAACTCCTCGACGAGCGCCGGTGACAGATGGTTCGTCGGCTCATCGAGGAGCAGGAGATCGGCGGGTTCCGTGACCAGACGGGCGAGGTCCACACGGCGGCGCTGACCGTACGAGAGCTCGCCCATCCGCAGCCGCAGTTGCGCGGGGCGGAACAGCCCGAGGGCGAGCAGCGCGTCCGCGTGCTCGTCGGCGGAGCCCACCCGGTTCAGCGCGAACGCCTCGGCCACCGTCAGCTCCGGCGGCCACGGCGTCTGGTCCTGGCGCAGATGGCCTACGTGGCCCGGCGCCCGCACCGAGCCCTCGTCGGGCCGCACTTCACTGGCGAGGAGCTTCAGCAGCGTCGTCTTGCCGGCGCCGTTGGGACCGGTGACCAGAAGCCGGCTGTCACGACCGAGGACCAGCGACTCCAGGCGCAGGCGATCGCCCACGCGCACGCCCGACAGCTCCACGGCGCACGTCTTCGGGGAGGCGGTCCCCGTGCCGTCCGTGACAGGCTCCGCCGTCCCCGTCCCCGTCCTCAGCCGCGCCGTGAAGGCCAGCGGGTCCGGCGGCGGCGTCACCGGCTGCGCGGTCAGCCGCTCCAGGCGCTCACGGGCGTTGCGGACGCGGGCCATCGCGCCGTGCGCCCGGCCGCGGGCACGGAACCCGCCGTGGCCGAAGTTGGCCAGCGCCGCTTTGCGCGGGACGGCCGCGAGGCGGACCGCGTGGCCGACGGCCAGCCGCTCGTTGCGAGCCAGCTCGGACCGCCACTCCTCGTACTCCTGGAGCCGACGGCGGCGCTGCGCCGCCTTCGCCGTGCGGTAGCCGCTGTAGCCGTCGCCGTAGCGGGTGATCTGTCCCGCCTCGACCTCCAGAATCGTGTCCGTCAGACGTTCCAGGAAGACGCGGTCATGGGTGACGGCGAGCACCGTGCCGCGGTGCGCCCGCAACTGTGCCTCCAGCCACTCGATGGCCTGGTCGTCCAGGTCGTTGGTCGGTTCGTCCAGGAGCAGCAGTTCCGGCCGGCCGGCGAGGACACCGGCCAGGGCGAGACGTGAGCGCTCACCGCCGGAGAGGGTGCACAGGAGGCGTGCGCGGCGCAGCCCCGGCAGGCCGAGATGGTGCAGCGCGACGTCCACCCGGTGGTCGGCGTCGTAGCCGCCCCGCGCCTCGTAGCGCGCCAGGAGCGCCCCGTACGTGGCAAGGGCCGCCGGGTCCGCACCGCCACCGAGCGCCCGCTCGGCCCGGCGCAGTTCGGCCTCCAGGGCGCGCAGGTCCGCGAGGGCCAGGTCGACGGCGTCCTGCACGGTGGCGGTCGCGGACAGGGGAAGGCTCTGCGGCAGATAGCCGACGCCGCCGGCGGCGGTCACGGCCACCTCGCCGCTGTCCGGTCGCTCCCGCCCCGCGACAAGGCGCAGCACAGTGGACTTGCCCGCACCGTTCTCCCCGATGAGCCCGGCCTTGTCGCCCGGCTTCAGCGTGAAGGAGATCTGGTCGAGAACGACGCGGCCGGGGTAGCGCTTGGTGACGTGGTCAAGGGTGAGTTGTGAGGTGTGCATATCAGGGTCCTCCTGGCCATGCGGGTACGAGCCCGGGCCGGTTCGGGGCGGATGGCTGCACGGCTGGGCGCGGCGACGGCGGAGCGAAGCTCTACGCGGTCGGCACCGGTGATGTCACAGGGAACCCATGTGCGGAAGGCTACGTCAGAACAGGCGATCCGGCAAGACGATACGTCTCGCCTCGTTTCGGGTGGGGTGGCACGCGCCCGAAGCCGCGAGCAAGCGCACCGACGGCCGGTCCCGGCCTGATCGGGGACGGAGAGCCACAGGGGCCGCCGCTACGTGCGGGACCCAGTCCCCGGCGGCGGGCAGGAGGGGCGCCGGATGGGCCGGTGAACCGCCACGGGGCACGACGACCAGCGCGCTGAAGAGAACGTGGGCCGGCTCGCCCGCGCCGGTGTGTTCCTTAAAGCCGAACCGCGAAGTCCCGGTGCACGGCTCATCGTTCGCCGTGTCCGCCCCCCTTCGAGCGGTGCGGCGCACTGCCCGGAGGGGGCGCACCGACGCGTGGCTTCTTCGCCGACTTCGCCGGCGACCTCCGCCTGATCACCGCACCACGACGAGGGTGTGAGACAGCGCGGTGAGGTGGTTGGCGCGCACCGTGCCGCTGGCGACCTCGGTGGCAGACGGCGCGGGGCAGGGAGGAGGCCACCGTCGGCCTCACCCAGGTCCCGTGTCTGGCCACCCTGGTAGCCCGCGCCCGCCCCCTCGCGCCTGCCCGCTCAGGCGGCACCTCGTCGCCGACCATCAGGGCCGCACTCTCTGACCGACGCCGGCCAGGGCGGATGCACGACGCGACCGCCACACGCAACGAAGGCCTCGGGACCCGTTCCAGCACTTCGCGGACGTGGAAGTACCCCTGGACGAGGGCCAGGAAGCCGGTGTCGGACCAGTTCGGCACCGCGTCCCCGCCCTCGCACGGAGCAGGCATCATCGCCTTCGATCCCCAGAAGCGGTTCCGTACCGCGCGTGGCGAGGCGGCGCGGTCACACGGCTATGGACGAGCAGTGTGTCGTCGGGGCCTGCGGCGCGGGCTGTGGACGAGAAGCGGAACGGCCAGGAGGAACAGAGCGCCTTCGACGGCGAGGCTGGCCAGTCCGAGCGGCTCGGTCCAATTGCCGACGTCGTCCCGGTAATCGGGCAGGCCAGGCCCCCTGGAGAGGACGTAACCCAGTATGGGACCGGCGGCGATTCCGGCCGCCAGCAGCCATCCCGCCCGGACACGACCGGCCAGGAGCAGCACCGCGGCGACCACGGCCGCGATCTCGAGGACGTGGTAGGCGATGCCGATGTAGTAGGGGTCCCTGGTGGCGGTGATGCCGCCCTGGTCCACGACATGGACCCCGGCCACCACCAGGCACAGCAGCGCTCCCGCCCACCTGGCCGCCCAACCGGCCCCGGGCGGTTCCACAGCGTGGTCCGACATGCGGTGGTGTCCCCTCTTCCGTCCACACCGGCACGACAGGTCGCGGTCAGGGCCCTTCCGCCAGGGGGCCCCGAGGCGGACTCCCCGTGCTGCGACGGCCGTTCACGAGCGGCGCCTCAGCATGCGGCCGGTGCGGTGACCGCGCGCCGAGGTGCCCGCGGCTTCGGCGGGGCGGCGGACGAAGCCCTCGACGGACACGGATCCGCTGTTCGAAGACCGTCTGCCGGGGCTCTCACGCCGAGGCGACCTGCCCCGTCCGCGGGGCAGGTCGAAGGGCGTGTCAGGAGGGCGGTCGGAGCACGGAGTCGATGACGTACACGGTGGCGTTCGCGACCTTGATGTTCCCGCAGACGATGTGCGCCTTGCCGTTGACCGTGAAGTCGGTGCCCGATCCCGAGGTGGTCAGTTTGCCTCCCTCGACCGTCTTGAACGAACCCTTGGACAGCTCGTCGGGTGTGATGCGCTTGTCCACGACGTGGTAAGTGAGCACCTTCTTCAGTTGCCCGTCGTTGCCGAGCAGGGAAGCGAGCTGGGCCTTGTCGACCTGCTGGAAGGCCTGGTTGTTGGGTACGAACACGGTGATGCTGGGCTTCCCGTCCAGGGTGCCGTTCAGCCTCGCCCTGACCGAGGCCGCGACGAACTGGCTGAGCTGCGGATACGCGGCCGCCGCCTCGACCACCTTGTCCTTGGCCGTGTCGGCCTTCTGGGACAGGGCCGAGCACCCGGGCCCGAACGGTCCCGAGGGACTGGGCGACGGGCTCAGGGCGTGGCTCTGCGTCGCCACACCACCCAACATCAGGGGCACCGCGAGAGCGGTCGCCGTGGCCGCTTTCGCCGTTCGGACACCAGTGGACCTCATGACATACCGTCTTTCCGTCGAGAGGTGAACGCTGTGGGTCTGCACCGCGGGAGTCATAGCTCTGTGACCGCGGGAATCGCCGCTTCGGGCCGGGTGGGACACGGCAGGTGCGAGGGCCTTCGTTCCCGTCCCACTCCCCCAGCGTATCCAGGCGTCCCGATGACCGCATCCGCTCCGCCCGCCGGAGGCAGCGCCGGAGCACGCGTGCTTGACGGGTCCGACGCCCGGTCGCCGCGCCGGGACCGGTCACGTGGTCGGGCGGTCGGCGTCACGCGGACCGGCTCAGCGTCCGCAGCGCCAGCCGACCGCACAGCGCGGCGAGCGGCAACTCGGCGCCGAGCGCCATGGCGACCGCGGTGGCGAAGTCGCCGCCCGGGGCCGCGGTCGTGGTGTCGAACCAGGCGTCCACCCCGAGCAGCGTCGCGGTCGCGGCGGCTGTCAGGGCGTGCCGCCGGTCGCCGCGGGCGGCGAGGAGGCCGGTGGTGATCAGGCCGAGCGCCTCCAGCGCGTCGAGCCCGACCCAGGCGACCGGCCAGTGCTCCGCGGTCGCGGTGGCCGGCAGGCCGGTGGCCAGCACGCACAGCCACGGCAGCAGGGCGAGCCCGCAGGCGACCAGCAGCCACCCGGCCCGCCGCATGCCCCGCGCCGGGCGCGGCTCCTCCGCCTCTTCGTGGAGCGCAATGACCTCGGCGCGGTCGAAGCCCCCGGCACCGGCCACTTCCTCATCGCACAAGACCGGTTGACGCATCGTCTTCCCCCGCTTCCCGTCAGCTGTCTCCTTCACGTGCTCCACCCTCCGCCGCGCACCAGGGCGCCGTCAGTCACGCAGGGTTCCGACCCGGGGTGGAGACAAGTACAGCCCCGAGCCGGGCGGGAACGTCATGGCACGGGGACGGCCCGCGGCTCTACCGTTTGACGCATGCAACTCACGACGTGGCCGCAGCCGGTGCTGGGCCGCCCGTTCCGCAGGGCGGGACACCGGACCGCGCTCGTCGCCGCCGGCCTGCCGCTCCACCTCGCCGTGGTGCCACTGTGGCTCTGGCTGCTCGGCACGCTGGCGGCGTTGGTACCGGCCTTGACTCCGCTGCCCGTGCTGCTCACGCTCGTGGTGACACCTCTGCTGACCGTCGGGCAGCGGCTGCGCTACCGGGCGCTCGTCGGCAAGGACCTCCCGCGCCCCGACGTACCCGGGCCGGGACGCAGCTGGAAGTCGGCGGTGCGCCGGCTGACGGGCCGCACCTTGTGGCGGCAGGCCTGCTACCACGCCGTGGCGGGTCCGCTGCTCGCCGTCCTGGACCTCGCCGTCCTCGCCGTCTGGGTCTGCGCTCTCGTGGGCGCCTCCATCTACGTGTGGATCTGGGCGCTGCCCCCGCAGTGGCGCGTCACCGACCTCGGGTACACCACGCAGGCCGCCTACATCACCGCCGGCGGTCTCGCCCTGCTCCTCCTCGGGCCCCGGCTGACCGGCGCTCTGGTGCGGCTGGAGACCCGTGCGGCCGAGGTCCTGCTCGGCCCCAGCCGCACGGAGAAGCTGGCCCGCCGGGTCGCCGACCTCGCCGAGAGCCGGGCCGGCGTGCTCGACGCCGTCGACGCCGAGCGGCGGCGGATCGAGCGCGACCTGCACGACGGCGCGCAGCAGCGCCTCGTCTCACTCGCCGTCAACCTGGGCCTGGCCAGGGCCACCCTCGGCGACCTGCCGACGGATGCCCGCAAGGTGATCGACGAGGCGCACCGCGAGGCGAAGGAGGCGATCGCCGAGCTGAACGACCTGGTGCGCGGCCTGCATCCGGCCGTCCTTGAGGACCGCGGCCTCGACGCCGCGCTGTCCGGGGTCGCCGCCCGCCTGCCGATCCCGGTGCGCGTGGCGGTGGACCTGTCGCAGCGCCCCTCGCCCACGGTCGAGGCCGTCGCGTACTTCGTGGTCTCCGAAGCCCTGACGAACGTGGTCAAACACGCCCAGGCGACCCGGGCGGACGTGACCGTGGAGCGGATCGGGGAGACACTGCTGGTGGTCGTCGCGGACGACGGAGCGGGCGGCGCGGATCCCGCGGCGGCCGACGGCACCGGGCTCGCCGGGCTCGCCAAGCGCGTCGCGTCCGTCGACGGCACGTTCACCTGCCGCAGCTCCGCCGGAGGCCCGACCGTCATCACCGTGGAGCTGCCGTGCGCGCCGTGATCGCCGAGGATTCCCTCCTGCTGCGCATCGGCGTGGTCAAGGTGCTGGAGGCGGCCGGTTTCGAGATGTGCGCGCAGGTCACCGACGCAGAAGGGCTGCTGGCGGCCGTCGAGGAGCACCGGCCCGACATCGCCGTGGTCGACGTGCGCATGCCGCCCGGCTTCACCGACGAGGGAGTACGCGCTGCGCTGGTGATCCGCCGCCAGTACCCGCGTACCGCCGTGCTCCTGCTGTCGCAGTACGTGGAGGAGCGGTACGCCGCCGATCTGCTCGCCGCCAACACCTCGGGCGTCGGCTATCTGCTCAAGCAACGCGTCGCCGACGTAGAGGAGTTCGCCGTGGCGGTACGCCGGGTCGCGGCCGGCGGCACCGCGCTCGACCCGCAGGTCGTCGCGCAGCTGCTGGTGCGCCGGCACAGCGATCCACTCGACCGGCTCACACCGCGCGAGCGGGAGGTGCTGGAGCTGATGGCGGGCGGCCGGTCCAACTCCGGCGTCGCCGCCGAGCTGGTGGTGAGCGAGAGCGCTGTCGCCAAGCACATCAACAGCATCTTCACCAAGCTCGACCTGCCCAAGGCCGACGCCGACCACCGCCGCGTCCTGGCGGTGTTGCGCTTCCTGGGCGTCGCGACCGCGTAGTACGCGATCCTGCCCGTACGCCCAGTCGACAACCGTGCTGATCGCCGTTCGGTGGGGAACGCGGCACCTGCGGACAGGTGCTCTTCACCAGGCTTTCCCGCACTGGGAGTCGAAGGCGGGGGCGGTCGTGCGCAGGGCATGGCATGTGCGGGGCCGGTCACGAGGACGTCGCGGACTCAGGAGCGGGACGAACAGTCAAGGCCTGCGGAGCGTCGTGTCATGCGACGTGTTGGTCGTGTCCTGGTTCCTGGACGGTTCCTCCGGCGGGTTGGTCGATGAGGACGGACTGGCGGAGCCTCGGTCCTAGAATCGGGCCATGGGTAGGACAGATCGCGCCAGCCGGGTGATCGCCGCGCCACCGGCGACCGTCTACGGAGCCCTCCTCGACCGGAAGTCCCTCGAGGCCTGGCTGCCGCCGGACGGCATGCGTGGTCGGGTCGAGCGGTGGGATCCCCGGCCTGGTGGCGGGTTCCGGATGGTCCTCACCTATCTCGAGGCCGCCGACAGCCCCGGCAAGACGTCAGATGCGACGGATGTCGTCGACGTCGGGTTCGCCGCTCTGGTACCACCGGAGCGCGTGGTGCAGCGGGCGGTGTTCCAGGCTGACGACCCATCGTACGCGGGCACCATGACGATGACTTGGCATCTCACTGCCGCCGGTGAGGGGACCGAGGTGACCGTCACCGCCACGGACGTGCCACCCGGCATCAACCAAGCGGACCACGAGGCCGGGATCGCCTCCTCGCTGGCCAACCTGGCGTCCTACCTCGAAGCGGCCGACTGACTCAGTTCGGCCGTTGCGCTGGGTCGGCCACGTCGTCGACGGTGTCGATCAGCTCCCGTTCGTGACCCGGCGGGAAACGGCCGTCGACGCGGGCGGTGGACCGGCCCGGAACACGTCGGTCCGGTAGCCGGCCGAGAACATGGTCGGGTTGGCCGAGTCACGCAGCACCACCTGGAGGAAGTCGGCGACGGGGCCGAGTCTGGCCAGCTCCGCCTGCTGGATCCCGGCGCTGACGCTTCCTCAAGGCCTGCCCAGCCGTTCAGGCCGCCTGCCGGGCGACGCGCGCGGGCTCCGCGACGTCCTTGCGGGTCACGGCCAGGTACACCACCAGGCCGAGGATGACGGCCAGGAAGAGCCCGCTGGTGACGACGGTGCCGAACCCGAGGCCGCCGTCGCCGGTCGGCTGGGACAGGTAGTCGCCGATCGAGGCGCCGAGCGGGCGGGTGAGTATGTAGGCGATCCAGAAGCTCCACACTGCGTCCAGGCCCAGGGCGAAGTGCGCGATCGCCACGGCGGCGATGGCCAGGGCGAACAGGACCGCCGAGAGCCAGTAGCCGAGGTCCATGCGCTCGGAGAGCAGATCGCCGCCCGCCGTTCCGAGGGCGAAGGTGAACAGTACGGCCAGCCAGTAGTACGCCTCGCGGCTGGTGGTGTCGATGCTGTGGATGGAGAGGGTGCGCTCGCGCCGGTACCAGACGGCGAACGCGACGGCGAGGAGGACGGCGAACACGACGGTGGTCGTCTCCAGCGGCACGCCCATGTTGTCGGTCAGGTTGTCGCTGATCAGCGTGCCGACGACGCTGATGAGGGCGACGGCGAGCCAGTACACGCCCGCGCGGTACGCCTTGGTGCGGAACTGGACGACGAGGACCACTGCGAGCAGCGCGCTCATGAGCACGGACACGCCGGTCAGGCCCAGACCGGCCTTCTCGTCGAGCAGATCGGCAGCGGTCTCGCCGACCGTCGTGCACAGCACCTTGATGATCCAGAAGTAGGCGGTGACCTCGGGGACCTTGTTCCAGCGCAGACGGTGGGACGGGCGAGCGGAGTCACTCGTGCCCGGTTCGGCCCCGGGCGTCTCGGAGAGTTCGTAGGTCATGCGCAGGACGTTGCCAGCGGTTACCTGAACGCATCCTGACTGCCGCGCGGCTTTGCCGGCCCGCCGGGTCCGGCCTGATCACGATGGGGACATGCACACCCGCGCCGCGTCCTGGCTGCGGCACCGGCTCGGCCGCGCCGTCGTCCTGTCCTACGCCCTCGCCCTGGTCCTGCCCGCCCCCGGCCAGTGGCTGCGCCGCCCCCATCCCCTGCCGCCGACGCACCTGACCCTGCACACCGCACCGTTCCTGCTGTCCCTGGTGCTGTTCTCGGCCGGGCTCCAGGTCCCCGTCCGCGCGCTGGGCGCCCTGCTGCGGCGTCCGAAGGCCCTGCTCGCCGGCCTCGTGCTGCACCTGGCGATCCCGCTGACCGTCGTGCCGCTCGTCGCCTTCCTGCTGCGGCGCACCCCGGACACCGACGGCGGCAGCGGACTGCTCACCGCGGTGATCCTCGTCGTCGCGATGCCCGTCGCCGCCGGGGCGACCGTGTGGACCGACAAGGGCGACGGCGACCAGCCGACCATGGTGGGCCTCGTCCTGGCCTCCACCCTCCTCAGCCCACTGACCACTCCCCTGCTGCTGGCAACGCTGTCGCCGCTGCTCAGCGGCGGCTACGCGCGCACCCTCGCCGGCGCCGGCCGGCTGGCCCAGGGCGGATTCGCCCTCACCGCCGTGGTCCTTCCGTGCGCGGCGGGCCTGCTGGGCGCCCTCGTCCTGTCCGGGCGATGGCTGGGCCGCCTGGTCACGACGGTGGCGCCGTCGGCCATGGCCGGTTCGCTGGTCCTGACCTACGTCAACGCCAGCGGGGCCCTGGGATCCGTCCTCACCCGGCCGCGCCCGCTGCTGTGCGCCGCCGCCCTGGCAGTGGCCGCCCTGGTCTGCCTGCTCTCCTTCGTCCTCGGCCGGGTCGCCGCCCGCCTGCTGCGCCTGGAGGCGGGCCCCGCCTCGTCGCTGACGCTCGCCTGCGGCATGAACAACAGCAGCGCGAGCGCGGTGCTGATCACCGCGTCCCTGCCCGACAAACCGCACCTGCTGCTGCCGGTCCTCGCCTACGGGCTGCTGCAGAAGACCACCGCGAACCGGATCGTCACCCGGCTGCGACCGGCTCCCACCGCGGCAGGCGCCTGAGCGGTCCTCAGCCGCCGCCCCGGGGCCCAGCACACCCTCCAACCTGCACGCCGCCCCCGGCGACACCATCGGCGTACGGCTGCCCGGCGCGGGCGCCGGGGACGCCGAGGAAGAGGATCTGGGCGTAGAGGCGTCCCGGCGGGCGGAGTCGAGGAGTTCGACCCGCTGGCCGTCCTGGCCCGGCGTGCGGGGAGGCCGTCTCCCGGGAGACGGCGGGGCCGGGGTGCGGGACGGGAACTGGTCCGGCTCCACCAAGATCCTCGACGTCACCATGGCCGGCCTGCGCCGCCGCCTCACGCGGGCCGCCGACGCCTCGGTCCGCTCCGGCAGCCGGCTGCGCGTCACCACCCCGCGCGGGCGCGGCTAACCGCCCGGAACTCTCACGGGCCCCGCGGCACGCCGGCAGCGACCAGGCCGCCGGTCTTGCCGGCCGCCGCCCGGTTCAGTCCACGCCGGGCCGGGCCAGGCCGATGTCGTAGGCGAAGATCACGGCCTGGACGCGGTCGCGGGCGCCGATCTTCGCGAGGACGCGGCCGACGTGGGTCTTGACGGTCGACTCGGAGAGCACGAACCGGGCGGCGATCTCACCGTTGGTCCAGCCCTTGCCGACGGCGACGAGGATCTCCCGCTCGCGGTCGGTGAGCGAGCCGAGCCTCGGGTCCTCGGCGGAGTCGCTCCGGTGGGCGGGGACGTAGCGGGCGTACTCCTCCAGCAGACGGCGGGTGAGGGCCGGTGCGATGACGGCGTCGCCCGAGGCCACCGCGCGGATCCCGGCGAGCAGTTCCTCGGGGCGTGCGTCCTTGAGCAGGAAGCCGCTCGCGCCGGCCCGCAGCGCGGCGTGGACGTATTCGTCGAGGTCGAACGTCGTGAGCACGAGGACGCGTGAGCGGCCACCGGCGGCGACGATGCGGCGGGTGGCCTCGATGCCGTCCATGCCGGGCATGCGGACGTCCATCAGGACGACGTCCGGGCGCAGTTCGGCGGCCTTGCGGACGGCCTCGGCGCCGTGCGCGGCCTCCCCCACGACGTCGGTCTCGGGGACGGAGTCCAGGAGCAGGTGGAAGCCGTAGCGCTGCAGAGGCTGGTCGTCCACGATGAGAACGGTGGTCACCGGTCACCGTCCCGGGGCGTGAGGTCGAGGACGGCTTCGACGCTCCATCCTCCGCCACCCGTCGGCCCCGCGCTGACGGTTCCGCCGTACAGAGCCGCTCTCTCCCGCATGCCCACCAGGCCGTGTCCTTCCTCGTTCGGCGGTCCCGACGGTGTGGCCGGGCCGGTGTCCTGGACCCGGATGCTCAGCCGGGCGCCCGTCACGACGACCGCCAGGTGCACCCGGGCGTCGTCGGCGGCGTGCTTCATGGTGTTGGTGAGGGCTTCCTGGACGATGCGGTACACCGTCAGCTGGACCCCGCCGTCCAGGGCCTCGACGTCGCCGGAGGTCCGGTAGACGACCTCCAGTCCGGCGGCGCGCACGGTGGCGCACAGGGCACCGATGTCCGCGATGCCGGGCTGCGGGCTGAGTTCGGGCCCGCCGGCCGGGGTGTCCCCGGCGTCGCGCAGTACGCCGAGCACGCGCCGCAGTTCGCCGAGGGCCTGCCGGCCGGTGTCGCCGATGAGCCGCAGTGCTTCCTCGCCCCGTTCGGGGGCGATGTCCGTGGCGTAGGCGCCGGCGTCGGCGAGCGTGATGATGACGGCCAGGTTGTGGCCGACGATGTCGTGCATCTCGCGGGCGACCCGGGTGCGTTCGGTGGCCGTGGCCAGTCTGCTGCGCTGGTCGCGCTCGATCTCCAGCCGGGTCGCCTTCTCCCGCAGTCCGGCCAGCTGGGCGCGTCGGATCCGGATCATCAGGCCGACCGCGAGGGCTGCCGTGGCCGTGCTCAGCAGGAAGAACAGGGCGTCCCAGACGGAGACGGCCGAGGACGCGCGGACCGCGACCAGCAGCATGGCGCCCGCCATGACCGCACCGGCCCACGGCAGCTGTCGCAGCCGCCCGTGCAGGGCCAGGCTGTACAGGGCGATGAAGAGGGCGATGTCCGCGCGCAGCGCCGCCCCCAGGGACCATTGGAGGACGAACACCGCGGCGATGACGCCGAAGGTCGCCATGGGCTTGCGCCGCCGCCACAGCAGGGGCAGCACCAGTCCCGCCTGCAGTGCCAGCATCCCCGCGACGGGCAGCTCGGTGAAGGCGAGCCGGAAGCGGCGCGGGCCGTCGCCGTCGTGCACACCGCCGCGCAGCAGGTCGGGCAGGCAGAACATGAGGAAGACCACGATCACGACCGCGGTGTCCAGCACCCAGGGATGTGTCCGGTCGGCCTGCCGCAACCGCTGGCCGCCCCGGGACAGCCGGGCGACCAGCGGTCCCATCCCGCTGAGGTCATCGGTGGTCAAGGACGTCACCTGTCCATGGTGCGGGCGTCAGACGTCGGTGCGCGCGAGCCGGTACGCCGCGCCGCCCAGCGCAAGCGCCGTCCAGCACAGGAAGACCAGCAGTCCGGTGCCCGGCGACAGGGTCGTCGAGCCGTGGGTCAGCGCGAACATCGACTCCCCCGCGTTGGACGGCAGGTAGGGACTGATGTCGTCCCGCCAGGAACTCGGCAGCAGGGAGATCAGCCCTGGGATCAGCATCAGGGCGGCCACCAGCACCGAGATCCCCCCGGCCACCGACCGCAGCAGCGCGCCCAGCGCGGCGCCGACCACGCCGACGAGGCCGAGGTAGAGCCCGGCGCCCAGCAGGCTCCGCAGTACACCGGCGTGCGAGAGGCTCATGGCCGCGGGCGTGCCCGCGATGATTCCACTGCCGAACAGGAAGGCGACGAACCCACCCACCGTCCCCACGACCAGTGCGACCAGTCCGAAGACAGCCGCCTTGGACCACAGCACGGGCAGCCGGCGGGGCACCGCCGCGAGCGTGGAACGGATCATGCCGGTCGAGTACTCGCCCGCCGTGACCAGCACGCCGAGCACGCCCAGGGCCAGCTGGGCGAAGTTCGTGCCGAAGAGGGACAGGCTGACGGCCGTCGAATCGGCGAAGTCCCGGTCCATGTGGCCGGAGTCGATCCCCGACTTGTAGCGACTCGCGGAGATCAGGCCGAAGGCCACCAGGAACAGCAGGCCGAGGCCGAGGGTGATCCAGGTCGAGCGCAGGGACCAGAGCTTGGCCCACTCGGAGGCGAGCACGCGCCGTCCGGTCACCCGGTACGCGGGGCGGGCGGGAGTGGTCCTGGGTTCCTCTGCGGTTGCGGTGAGGGTGCTCATGCGGGCCTCCCGAGGGTGTCGATGCCGGTCGTGGTGCCGTGGTACTCCACGGCATCCCTGGTCAGGTCCATGAACGCCTCCTCCAGCGACACGCTTCGCGCGCTCAGCTCGAACAACGCGATGCCGTGTTCGGCGGCCCTGAGTCCGATCTCGCGGGCGGTCAGGCCGGTCACCTGGAGCTCCTCGGAGCCGATCCGGCCGGTGACGTCGACGCCGGGTCCGGCGAGCACGTCGCGCAGCCTCGCCGGGTCCTGCGTGGCGACCTTCACGGTGTCGCCGCCCGCCTCGCGGATCAGGTCCGCCACGGTCGTGTCGGCCAGCAGCCGCCCGCGCCCCACGATGATCAGGTGGTCCGCCACCAGGGCCATCTCGCTCATCAGGTGGGAGGACACGAACACCGTCCGCCCCTCGTCGGCGAGCCCTTTCAGAAGGTTGCGGATCCAGAGCACCCCTTCCGGGTCCAGCCCGTTGACCGGCTCATCGAGCATCACCGTCTGCGGATCGCCCAGCAGCGCCGCCGCGATGCCCAGCCGCTGGCCCATCCCGAGGGAGAAGGCGCCGGCCCGCTTCCTCGCCACGCTGTCGAGTCCGGCGAGGCCGATGACCTCGTCGACGCGGCTGCCGGGGATGCCGTGGGTGAGCGCGAGCGCTTTGAGGTGGTGGTACGCCGAGCGGCCCGGGTGGATCGACTTCGCCTCCAGCAGGGCGCCGACCTCCTGCAGCGGCGCCCGGTGGTGAGCGTAGCGGTGGCCGTTCACGGTGACGGAGCCGCTGGTCGGGGCGTCGAGGCCGACGATCATGCGCATGGTCGTGGACTTGCCCGCGCCGTTGGGCCCCAGGAAGCCGGTCACCGTGCCGGGCTTCACCACGAAGTCCAGCCCGTCGACGGCCGTCTTCTCGCCGTACCTCTTGGTCAGTCGCCGTGCGTCGATCATTCGCGTTCTCCCTGTCGGGCTTCGGCGTCCGTCACTTCGGACGCCTCACCGGCAACGCTAGGTGCCGAGTCACCCGGATCCGGTGGTACCCGGAGGCTGAACCGCGGTGAACGCGTAGTACCGCGGTACTACGCGTTCACCTGCCCCGCGTTCCGTGTTCGTCAGCTCCACGGCCGTCACAGCAGGCGTCCTGCCGGCGCCTGCTGCGTCCCGGGCCCGCCCTCGACCAGGCTCGCGACGGTCCGAGGCGGCGTCGGCCGGTATCCGCGTCTCACAGGGATCCGGGAATGCGCTCGTCATGACGTGCGGTGTGCGGCGCGGGGAAGCGGGACCAGCGGGCCCCGCGCTCGCGCCGGCGAGCCCGGCCCCCGGGGGTGGGCACCAGTACGGCGGTGCCGCCGGCAAGGAGGGGCACGGGCGGCCGCGGCGGTCGGGGACCGCGCGTCCACCGCCCGTGCCCTCGCTCGGGCAGCGCTCGCGGCCGGCCGGAAGCTGCCGCACGGACTCGGCTTCAGCGACCGGGCCTCCCGCCGTGTCGCCGCCCTCCAGGCCGCCCGACTCCCACGCCCGAGGCCGCTGGAGATGACCGTTCCGGCGTTTGGCGCCCGCACCGCGCTGGGCGCCGCCGACGCAGCCTGCGACCCGCTCCGGCTGCTGGAGCCGGTCCTCGTCCGAGGACGATCACGCGGCGGCCCGGTCATGCATCCGGCGGTGGGCCGGGGCCGAACCGGTCAGGGCGTCTCCTCGCCCTGGGCGACCTCGACCTCGTGGTGGAAGTCCACGACACCTGCCGCTCCGGCGGCGACGGACAGGACCGTGCAGACCACGAGGAGGAACGCGGTACGGCGGGTGGTGCGCGGGCGCGGCCGGGTGGGTGCGAGAAGCGCCGCGACGCGTTGCGGCACCGGTCCGGTCGTCGCCGCGGGTGCGAAGTCCGGTCGGGTGGAGGGGGAGGCGTTCGCGGCGAGGGCGGCGCGGGCGATGGCCGTGGCGATCAGCCGCCGGTCTCCGGTGACCTCGGCGGCGGCCTCGTCGGCGGCCCGCTCGGCGGCGAACCGGATGGTGGCGCGGGTGGCGCGCAGGGCGGGGTGGCAGTGGGCGGCGAGTTCGGCGGCGGCCAGGAAGTAGTGGTGCCCGGCCCGGTTGTGGGCGCGCTCATGGGCGAAGAGGGCCTCACGCTCGGCAGGTCCCAGACTCCGCAGCATGGCGGTGGTGACGACGATGCGGTGGGGCCGGCCGGGCAGAGCGTACGCGTCCGGATCGGGCGATTCGATCACGCACAGGTCACCTGCGGCGGGACGGCGGTCGGCCTGCGTGCGGGCGGTCCGGAAGGCCCGGGTCTGCCGGAAGGCCGAGCGTGCGAGAGTCCAGACGCTGAGGGTGAGCACCCCGGTGGCCGCCATGGCGGCGGGGAGGACGACGTAGTCCGAGGGGGTCCGCAGGGGGTGGACGAGTTCGCCGAGGGCGGCGAAGGCGGGGAGTTTGAGCAGTCCGGTCAGGACCAGCGCCCCGAGTGCGGCCATACAGGCTCCCGCCAGCGCCAGGGTCGAGGCGGTGAGGACCCGCAGCGCGGTGGCGGGAGCCAGCCGGTGAAGGGTTCGGCGGGCCAGCGTCGGCGCGAGGAAGGGCAGGATCAGCGGTAGGAGCAGCAGAGCGGTCATCGCTCGTCACCCTCCAGGAGTCGGCGCAGGTGCTGCTCGTCACCGGGGCTGAGCTGGGCCACGAAGCGGGCCAGGACCGTCTCCCGGTCGGCGTCCCGGTCGAGTTCGGTGTGCATGCGCCGGGCGGTCAGGCCGGGTGCGTCCTGGACGGGGAAGTAGGCGTAGCCGCGGCCCTGCCGCTCCCGGTCGACGACGCCCTTCTCGTGCAGCCGGGTCAGTATCGTCGCGACCGTCGTCCGGGCCAGGCCTGAATCGAGCTCGGCCTGCACCCGCCCTGGCGTGAGCGGGGCCCCGGCGGCCCACAGCGCGGCCATGACGGCGGCCTCGAGTTCGCCGGCCGGCCGCCTCTCGTCCCTCGCGTCCTTCATGGGAACGTTCCTCACTCCGCCATCGTCTACAGTTCAGTAGACCGTCTACAAGATTGTAGTCGGACGCCGGATGACGCCACGCCAGCGTTCCGCCGCATCCGACAGTCCGGAAGAACGATGAAGGGGCTCCCGACGATGACCACAGCCATGCACCTATCGTCGCAGCTCGCCGTCAATGTGCTGGACGCCCGGTCGCTGCTGGCCGCCTTCGGCGTGCTGGGCGTGGGGGTGGTGCTGTTCGCCGAGACCGGGCTGCTGATCGGCTTCTTCCTGCCGGGTGATTCCCTGCTGTTCACGGCCGGTCTGCTGTGCACCGGCACCGCCGGGAGCGGCCTGAAGCTGTCGCTCGGCCCGCTCCTGGTCGCCGCGGCGGTGGGGGCGCTGGCCGGCTCACAGTGCGGGTACCTCCTGGGCCGTCGAGCGGGCGGCGCCCTGCTCGCCCGGAGCCGCTCGGCCCGCCTGCACGAGGGGGCCAGACGCGCGGAGGAGTTGCTGGAACGCTACGGGTACGCGAAGGCGATCGTCCTGGCCCGCTTCGTCCCGGTGGTGCGCACGGTCCTGAACCCGATGGCGGGCGCCCTGCGGGTGCCGGTGCGCACGTTCACCCTCTGGCAGGTGACCGGCGGGCTGGTGTGGAGCCTCGGGCTCACCCTGGCGGGCTACGCGCTGGGCTCCTCCGTGCCGAACGTGGACCGCTATCTGCTGCCGATGGTCGCGGTGATCGTGGCCCTGTCGCTGATTCCGGTCGCCTCCGAGGTGTACCGCTCGCGCCGGGACGCGAAGACGAAGGAGGCACGCGGATGATCATCGCCCTTGACGGCTCGCCGGTCGACGGCTCGGCCTACACCGCCGTGGTGAACCTCGCCCGGCGCTCCCCCGTCTGGCTGGACGACACGGTGTCGGCCTGGTCGACGTACGGGCTCGTCCTGTTCGCGGTGCTCGTGGCCGTCGGCTGGTGGCACGCCCGGCGTGTGGGCGCCACCGCGTCCGTGACGGCGCTCGCCGTGCCGTTCGTCGTGGTCGTGGCCTTCGGCGTGGACGCGGTGCTGAAGCTGCTGGTGCGCGAGGACCGGCCCTGCCAGAGCCTGCGGGTGACCACGCTGGAGGCGTGTCCGGCGCCCGGCGACTGGTCCTTCCCCAGCAACCACGCGGCCATCGCCGCCGCGGCGGCTGTCGCCCTGCTGTTCGTCTCCCGCCGACTCGGCGCGGTCGCCGTGGTGGCCGCCTGCGCGATGGCCGTCTCGCGGGTCTGGGTGGGGGCGCACTACCCCCACGACGTGCTGGCCGGAGTCGTGGTGGGCGCCGTGGCCGCCCTGCTCGCCATGTCGGCACTGCGCAGGCGTGCGGAGGCCGCGGCCCTGCGGCTCACGGCCACCCGTCTGCGTCCGCTGCTGGTGGTGTCGTGAAGCGCGACGAGGTCGCCGAACTGGCCGGCAGCTGCGGGCTCGGGGCGTGGACGGCGTTCGGCGTGCTGACCATGGTCGTGGTGGGCCACGACGGCATACCGCTGTTCGCGGACGCCGACTCCCTCTCCTGGTCCGTCGGCCACCGGCCCGACGTGGCGGTGGCGCTCGCCCGCGGGCTGACCGACACCGGGACCGGTGTCATCCCGTACGCACTGGCGGTGCTGGCCGCGCTCATCGCGGGGCGCACCCCACGGCAGCGCGCGCTCGCCGTCGCGCTCTGTCTGGGCTGCCTCGGGGCGGGCCAGGCGCTGCGGTACGTGGTGATGGCACAGGTCGCCCGGCCGCGACCACCCCTGACGGACTGGGCGACGCATGCCTCGGGATGGTCGTTCCCGTCCGGTCACACCACCACGGCCGCCCTCACCGCGGGACTGCTGATCATCGCCGTCCGCGTGCGCGGTCCGCGCGGCGCGACCCCGCTCACCCTGGTCATCGGCGTCTGGGGGGCGTCGGTCGGCCTGACCCGCGTCTACCTCGGAGTGCACTGGTTCACCGACGTCGTCGGCGGTTGGCTGTTCGCCCTCGGGTGGCTCGGCCTGTGCCTGTGGGCCGTGGCCCACTGGCTTCCCGAGCGACTGACCGCCGGCGCGGCGGCCCCGGACACCGGCTCGGCGCGCGGGACGGCAGAGCCGACGGGCGGCACGGCAGGAGGCCGACGGCACACGGCACCGGCACAGACGGACGTGGCACGAGAGCAGAGGGAGGGCCATGCACCAGACGATCCTGGTCGTCGAGGACGATCACGCCCTGCGTGACGTGCTGATCCGCGGACTGCGCGACGAGGACTTCGACCCCGTGCCCGCACCGGACGGCGCCACCGCCCTGCGACTGGCCACCCCCGACATCTGCGCCGCCGTGCTCGACATCGGGCTGCCCGATGCCGACGGGAGGGACGTGTGCCAGGCGATGCGCGCGAACGGGTTCCTCTTCCCCGTCATCTTCCTGACCGCCCACCACCGGCTGAGCGACCGGCTGTCCGGGTTCTCGGCCGGAGGCGACGACTACCTGCCCAAGCCGTTCCACCTCACCGAACTCGCGGCCCGCCTGCGGGTGTCCCTCAAACGGGCCGCACCACCGCGTGCCGCGACCGCGGGAGACCTGGCACTGGACGCGGTCCGGCACGTGGTCAGCGTCCGAGGCACCCGAGTCGACCTGACACCGACCGAGTTCCGTCTCCTGGCCGCCCTCATGGCGGCTTCCGGCGACATCGTGCGCCGTCGCGAGCTGGTCCGGGCGGCCTGGCCCGAGGGCGCCCAGGTCCACGACAACACCCTCGACCAGTATCTGACCCGCCTGCGGCGCAAGCTGCGCGAGGCGGGCAGCGACCGGACGATCGGCACGGCCCGCGGGATCGGCCACCGGCTGTCATGAGCGGCACCCGCCACCCGCTGCGGCCCGCTGTGACCGCCTTCCTCCACCGTCTGGCCCCCCGCACGCTGCGCGGCCGGCTCTCCCTAGTGGCCCTCACCACGGCCGCGCTGCTGATGCTGGTCCTCACCGTCGCCTTCAACGCCGTGGTCCAGCACCGTCTCCAGCACCAGGCGGACGACGAACTGCGCACCCGCGCCGCCGCCGTCGCGACGACCATCGACACCAGCCGCAGGACGGTACGCGTCCTGGATACCCCCAACGACGCCCTCCTCGACGCCAACGTCTGGATCTACGCCGGCCGACGCCTGCTGGAAGAGCCGCCGAACGCCGGGTCCCTGACCCGCGTCGCCGACGCCCTCGCCGGGCGCGGCGGGCGGCAGTGCGTCACCACCGACGTGGACGGCCCTCTCCGGCTGTGCTCGCAGCCGGTGTCCGCGGACAGGAGCGGTGCCCGGGTGGTCACCGCGCTCGACCTCTCCCCCTACCGGAGTTCGGCCGCCACCCTGCTCCTGGGATCGCTCGCGCTGGACGTCATGATGCTCGCCTGCACCTACGCCCTGACCCGGCTGGCAGTAGGCCGCGCGCTGCGCCCGGTCCGCACGATGACCGACCAGGCCACCCAGTGGAGCGCCGTCGCCTCCGAAGAACGCTTCGGCCATACGCGGCACCCGGCCGAACTCGCGCGCCTCGGCACCTCGCTGGACGCCCTGCTCGACCGCATCCGCACCCTCCTGCGCCACGAACGCCAGCTCACCGGGGAACTCTCGCACGAGCTGCGCACACCCCTCAGCCGGATCACCGCCGAACTCGACTGGTGGCGGACCCACCCCCGCACCGCCGACCAGACCCACGCCACCCACCAGGTCATCGCGGAAGCCGCCCAGTCCATGCGCACCATCTGCGACACCCTCCTCGACCACGCCCGCGACGGCACACTCACCGCTCCCGGCACCGCCGAGGTCCTCCCCACGCTGCGACGCCTCGCCGAAGCCCTCGACGCGTCGCATCACTTGACGGTCGCCGCTGACAGCCCGACTCTGACGGCCGGAGTCCCACCCGCCCTCCTCGAACGCATCGTCAGCCCGCTCGTGACCAACGCCTGCCGTTACGCCCGCTCCAAGGTCGCCGTCCGCGCCTACCGCGCACCCGACGGCGTACGCATCGACGTCATCGACGACGGCCCCGGCGTACCGCCCCCGTTCACCGGACAGCTCTTCGAGCCGGGCCGGCGCGCGGATCCCGGCGACGGGCACAGCGGAGCGGGCCTGGGCCTGCCGCTGGCACGACGCCTGGCCCGCTCCGCCGGTGGCGAGGTGGCGTACGACCCCGGACACACTCCCGGGGCACGGTTCGTGGTCAGCCTGCCTGCCGGGTGACCCCGCCGCACTCGCCACCGGCGTATCACGGCGTGACGTCGCGTCGGACGTCCTTGCGGGAGACGGCCAGGTAACCGACGAAGCCGAGGATCGCCACCGTCCAGGACAGCGTGACCGGCCCCAGGCCCAGGTCGAGTCCGCCCCTGCCGCGGCCGACGGCCATCCAGTCGGCGACGGAGGCGCCGAGCGGGCGGGTGATGACGTACGCGGCCCAGAACGCGGCCACCGCGTTCAGGCTCCCCCGCCGGTGAGCGAGGGCCGGGACAGCGATAGCGGCGGCGTACAGCACGGCGGAGCCCAGGTAGCCGAGGCCGATCGTGGCGGTGAGGTCGCCCGCCGCGGTGCCCAGCGCGAACGTGGCCAGTACGGCGGCCCAGTAGAAGGCCTCGCGGCGCCGGGTGTGGATGCTGTGGATGGACAGGGTGCCCTCGCTGCGGTGCCAGAGGGCGAAGACGGCGGCCAGCGCGGCCATGAAGAACGGAGTCGAGAGCGTGTACGGCACGCCGAGGCCGACGTGCAGGACGTCGGCGGCCATCGTGCCGAACACGCTGACCATGACGATCGCCGTCCAGTAGATCCAGGCCACGTACCGGCGGACGGCGAACTGCACCGCCAGAGCGGCCACCAGGGCGATGCCGCCGAGGCCGACGGCGGGGATCGGGCCGAGCAGGTGGGCCAGGAAGTCGGACGCCGTCTCGCCCATCCCGGTGGTCAGCACCTTGATGATCCAGAAGTAGACGGTCACCTCCGGCACCTTGCTCGCCGCGTGACGGATGTGGCCCGCGGGCCGGTTGTGAGTGAGGTGATCAGTCGACATGGCAGGCACCATGACATGGTGCCCGGCCCTCGCTCCAGACCCCTTTGCCAGAGCTTTGGCGCTTCCGGTACGGGAGTTGCCCGAGGCCGGGCCGAACCTGAACGCGACCTGAACGCAGAGGCCGATGCGCTGGTCAGCAGCGTGCGGCCAGTGATATCGGCTGGCTGCAGGCATCGGTCCGGCGACTGAGAAGCAGGACGAGCCCGTCGGCCGGCGCAGTCCGTCCAGGTGCGTCTGAACGCCGCTGGGCAAGGACGACGGGACGGTCGTCGACGGACGACGAGGACAAGCACGGTGACGCCGGCGTTCTGGAAGCTGACCGCCGGGACGGCGCGGCCCCGACCGCGCTGTTCCGGTCGGACATCAACCCGTACGGCGCCTTCCGCCCACACGTGGACGAGCGGCTCGACCCGGGGGTGACCGTGCCGTGCCCCGATGGACACAGCCGATCGATCGAGTGCGGGGAAGCGATGAAGGGCTTCGCTGATCTCGTCGACCCCCGGGCGAACGAGACCGTGTCGGCGGACGCTCGACCCGGGGGTCCTCGGCTTCCAGGTGCTGTCTCGGCCGAATGACGGCCGGTGCGGTCAGGCGCCGCCGGTGTCGGCCGGTGTCGCCTCGCCGAGCATGGCGAGGGTCAGCACGTTGCCGGAGATGCCCCAGCCGCCGTCGGCGACCTCTTCGACCAGAACCATGGTGTTGTTGCGGGCGCGCTCGCCGTAGATCTCGACATACAGCTCGGTGGTGCGGGTGACGATCTCCTCCTTCTGCTTCGGGGTGAGGGTCTTCTCGGGGACCTTGAAGTTCGCGAAAGGCATAGCTGGTCGTTCCTTCTCTCAGTGGGGCGTCAAAGGGAGCTGCCCGCGGTGAGCAGGCTGTCCAGTCCGATGCGGCGGAAGAAGTCGGCGCGGACGCGGTCGGCGACCGCGGAGACGACTTCGCTGCCGTCCCGGCTGGGGTCTATGTGGGTGCGCAGCGGCCGAGTGCCATGCTGCATGGCGACCAGCCGCGCGACGGCTTCAGCGACCTCGGTCACATCGGCGTCCGAAGGGATGAGCGCGGCCAGGCGCTTGCCCAGATCGCCCATGAGGCGTCGGTGACGCTGGTCGTAGGCTTCCGCGCAGTCGACGTCGGCGGGGGCGCCTGCGTGGGCGAAGTGGTTGGTGCCGGTGGTGAACGCGCCGGGCACGACGATCGCGCTGTCGATGCCGAACGGGAGCACCTCGGCGGCGTAACTGACGGCCAGGGCGTCCATCGCTGCCTTGGCCGCGAAGTACGGGGCCAGGAACGGGGGGCAACCGCCGCGGGTGCTGGAGCTGCCGATCCACACCAGCAGCCCTGATCCCTGCTCACGCATCTTCGGCAGGGCGGCGCGGTTGACGCGCTGGGCGCCCAGAACATTCACGTCGTACAGGTCCGCGAACTGCTCCGCGGTGAACGCCTCGGCGGCGCCGAGGACCATGTGCCCGGCGTTGTGCACGACCACATCCAGCCGGCCGCACTCGGCGAGGACCCGGTCGGCTGCCGCGTCGGCGGAGGCCTGGGAGGTGACGTCCAGCTCGACGGCGTGCACCTCGATCCGGTGAGTGGCGCCGTAGCGCATCAGGTCGGCCGCTGCGGTCGCGTTGCGGGTCGCGATCTGGCGGATACCCGCGTACACGGTGTGACCGGCGAGGGCCAGAGCACGCACGGACAGTGCCCCGATGCCGCTGGAGGCCCCGGTGACGAGGATGACCTTCCCTGTTTCGTCGTTCCTCATGACAGGGCCTTTCGTCGATCGATACGGGTGGCTGCGGGCGGTTCAGATGATTCCGCCGTTGGCGCGGATGACCTGCCCGTTGATCCAGTGGCCGGCCGGGGAGGCCAGGAACGCGACGACCTCGCCGATGTCGGCCGGGGTTCCGAGACGCTCCAGAGGGGGCTGGGCAGCCAGGCGGGCGATGGTCTCCTCGTCCTTGCCGTCAAGGAACAGGGCGGTGGCCGTGGGGCCGGGCGCGACGGTGTTGGCGGTGACGTCCCGGCCCCGCAGTTCCCGGGCCAGGATCAGCGTCAGCGCCTCGACCGCGCCCTTGCCGGCGGCGTACGCGCCGTAGCCCGGGAAGGCCAGCCCCACCACGGACGTGGAGAACGTCACGATCGCGCCGCCGGGGCGCACACGACGGGCGGCCTGCTGGACGACGACGAACGTGCCGCGGACGTTGGTGCGGTGCAGGTCGTCCAGCGCGGCCAGGTCCAGCTCGGCGATCGGAGCCAGGTGCATCCGTCCGGCCGCGTGCACGACCACGTCGACGCCGCCGAACTCGTCTTCGGCCGCGTCGAACAAGGCCGCGACGGCGTGTTCGTCGGCGACGTCTGCGCGTACTGCGATCGCCCGGCCACCGTCGGTGACAGCCTCCTTCACGGCTGCCTCGGCCTCGTCCTTGTTACCGGCATAGCCGACCACGACGGCGTATCCGTCGGCGGCCAGCCGGCCGACGGTCCGGCGGCCGATGCCGCGAGAGCCGCCGGTGACGATCGCGACACGGGCCGAGGCGGAGGACTGGACCGGGGCAGCGGTCCCGTCGAGGGCAGTGGGGCTGGGCATAGCTGACTCCTGTGGTGGATATGGGTCGGGCCGCGGCCTTGCCGTCGCCCTGCTGCGCCCTCCCACGATCGGCCGGTCCCCCATCCCCGGCCAGGGCTGTGTTCACCCAGGGGACGCCACCCCCTGGCTGCGCTCCGGCGTACGAGGGACCATGGAGCGGTGAACCTTCCAGAACTCGGCGCCTTCCTCAGGACACGCCGCGACCGCATCCGCCCCACCGAGGTCGGTCTCCCCCAAGGCCCGCGCCGGCGCGTCCCCGGGCTGCGCCGCGAGGAAGTCGCCCAGCTGGCAGGACTGTCAGCCGACTACTACACCGAGCTGGAACGCGGCAGCGCGAAGAACGGCGTGCAGCCCTCGACCCAGACCCTCGCCGCCCTCGCCCGAGCCCTGCGCCTGAACGGCGACGAGCGCGACCACCTGTTCCACCTGGCCGAACGGCCGGTCCCCCCGTCGGTCCACGGACCCTCGGCACACGTGCAGCCCGCGCTCCTCGGACTCCTGGACCGGCTGTCCAACACCCCCGCGCGCGTCATCACCGACCTGCACGAAACCCTGGTGGAAAACGACCTGGCCCTGGCCCTGTTCGGCAAGTCCCCGGCACACGGCGGCCCGTCGGCGAGCTTCGTGTACCGCTGGTTCACCGACCCGCAGGCGCGCGAGATCTACCCGCCCGAGGACCACCCGCACCACTCCCGGGTGTTCGTGGCCGACCTCCAGGCGGCGGCCGCCCGGCGCGGTCGGGACGCGGAGGCCACCAAGATGGTCGCCGCGCTACGCCGCCGCAGCCAGGAGTTCGCGGCCCTCTGGGACACCCACGACGTCGCGGTGCGCCGCATGGACCACAAGAGGATCGTCCACCCTCTGCTCGGCGTCATCGAACTCGACTGCTACAACCTCCTCAGCGAGGACGGACGGCAGCGCCTGCTGTGGCTCACCGCCCCGCCCGGAAGCCCGGGAGCCGAGCAGCTGGAACTGCTCTCTGTCGTGGGGACCCAGGAGCTGAGCGTCCCGGAGGGCATGGCACCGGAGAGGTCGTCCGCGGCGGAATCCGGATCGCAGCGCTGACCCGCGCCGCAGGGGGTGAGGGCCCCGACGGGCGAAGCCGGGCCCATCGTCCAGGATCACGCCGATGGCCGGTGCGACCTGCCGGCTTGCGCCCCGCGCGTGTCGCTTTGTTTGGGCTACCGCTCCTGTCGGGGGCGCATCGTGAAGTCGGCGGGTGAGCATGTCGCCCATCGGGAACTCACCCCGGTCCACTCCGCCCGCTTACGGGTGCGGCTGACTGCGCCCGCCCCGACTCAACTGCCTCTCCACCGCCGTGACGGACCTCAACCCGTGGGCGTTCTCGTTCGTCACGGGCACCGGGATCCAGTCCACGTGACGCGCCCGCCCCGCGAGCGGCCCGTGCCCGCACCTCCTGCACCAGGTCCGGCGTGCGATCCACCACGGCTGCGTGGCTGGTCAGCCGGCTCCTCACCCGCTTCGTCGGCCGCTCACAGATCGAGGACGACCTCGGTGGTCGGCCTGCTGCAGCAGACCAGGACGGTCCCGGGCTCGGGGAGTTCGAGGGGCGGCGTGGTGTAGGTGATGTCGCCTGCGACGAGGTGGGTGACGCAGGTGTGGCACACGCCGGTGCGGCAGGACCAGCGGGTGGGGATGTCACAGGCTTCGGCAAGATCGAGGAGGGTCGCGTGAGCGGGTGACCATGGGGTGGAGATGCCGCTGCGGGCGAAGGTGATGAGGGGCCCGGTTGCGGTGGGACCGGGTGGCTGGTGCGGCCGGATCACGGCGGTGGCGGTCACGCCCGGAGTGACGGCGGGCAGAGCGGTGAACCGTTCCGTGTGGATCTGCTGTGGGCGCAGACCCAGATCGCGCAGGAAGCCCGCGAGGTCGTCCATGAAGGCGGGTGGGCCGCACAGGTAGGCGTTGGCCTCGGCGGGGATGCCCATGGCCCTGAGGGAGGCAGCGGTCGGGCGGCCGTGAGTGATGTGGGGCTCGTCGGGGAGTGGGGTTTCCCCGGTGTAGTAGATGTACTCGCCGGCGCCCGGAAGTCGGGCCAGAAGGGTACGGGTCTCGTCCGCGAAAGCGTGGTGGGCGCGGTCGTGGGCGGTGTGGATCCACCAGACGGCGCGCGGATCTCGCGCGGCGGCGAGTCGGTGGAGCATGGCGAGCACGGGTGTGGCACCGATCCCCGCGGAGATCAGCACGGTCGGGCCGGGGCGCTCTTGCAGTACGAAGGTTCCGCGGGGGCTGGCGATGTCCACGAGGTCGCCGGGGTGGAGCCTCGCATGAATGTAACCGCTGACTTTCCCATGGGGTTCGCGCTTGACGCTGATGCGGTAGGTGCCGGCTGTGGACGCGCAGGACAGGGAGTAGCTGCGTACTTCGGGGGCGGCGTGGTCGGTGACCAGGCGGATGGAGAGGTACTGGCCGGGGCGGGCCTCGGGCAGGGATGTGCCGTCGGTGGTGGTGAGGTAGAGGGACGAGACGGTGGGGGTCTCGGGGACGATGCGGGTGACGCGCATGGGCTTGAAGCCCGGCCATCCCGGTTCTTCGCCAGACTGCTCGCCCGGCTGTCCCGGCTCCTGCGCGGGCTGCTCGGGCGCGGCGAGTTCGCGGAAGGACTGCTGCCATCCGGGACTGAGGGCGGGGATGTTCAGTGCTCTGCGCAGCTTCGCGGGGTCGCGGTCCGGGAGGTAGAGCAGTGCGTCGGCGTCGGCGACGCTGAGTTGTTCCGGCCCCTTGCGGGTGAGGGTGACGGCGTCACCGGCCCGGACGCGGCCTTCGGTGATCACTCGGAGGTAGAAGCCCGGCCGGTGGTGGGCGACGAGCAAGGAGGCCATGGTGGGTTCGCCCAGGCGCATGCCGACCCGGTAGCAGGTGACGCGGGGCTGGGAGACTTCGAATTCCGCTTCGCCGATGCGGTACCGGTCGCCGATGCGTACTTCGTCGTCGGGCAGTCCGTCGACCGTGAAGTTCTCCCCGAAGATCCCGAAGGTCAGGTCGTCGCGTCCGAGCTGATTCCGCCAGTACTGGTAGGACTGCAGCTGGTAGACGAGGACGGCTCGCATCTCGCCGCCGTGCCCGGCCAGATCTCCTTGACCGTCTCCGTCGACGTTCAGCCGCCGGACCATGCGGGAGCCCTGGACAGGGGCCTTCCAGGCTCCGGTGTGCACGGTCCTTCCCTGCCAGGGCACATCTTTGGGCAGTCCTACGTTGACGGACAACAGCGTCGCCATGGTCGACCTCCTGCGCGGTGGTAGCCGGGACAGCCCCCCTCATGACGCTGCGCGCCGCCTCGCCGAGAAACGCGCTCAGCCGCACATCGCTCCCATCGTATGCGTGCCTTCTGACGGCAGGCCGCCAGAAGGCGGATCCGTCACTCCGTGCCCATGCGTGCGGGTCGGCCTGCGAACGCTCAACCGCGCCGGTTGGCGGCCCGGCCCCTGCTACGACCGGCTCGCCGACCGCATCGGGCATTCACCGACGAGCGCTCACCGGAGTACAGGCGTCTGCGCCGCGCACGGCCGCGGCGAGGAGGAAGGCGCCGGTGCAGACGGACGCCGTGGGGCAGCCGCGTGGTCGTGTCCATGCAGCGGCCGGGCGGCCAGTCCCAGTTCAGCGTCCGCACCCACACCCCGCGCGCGGGTCAGGAGATGCTGCGCCGGGTCCTGGACGCGGTCGCCGAGGACCCGTCCGCCCCGCACACCCTTGCCGCCATGGCGTGCCCGGCAGGTGTGAGCACCCGCCACATGACACGCCTGTTCCACAACGAGACGCACACGACCCCGGCCCGCTACGTCGAGCAGGTCCGTATGGAGGCCGCGCAGGCGATGCCGGAAGACAGCGACGACCCCATGGCCACGGTGGCCCCCGGCGCACCGGCTTCGGGTCACCGGAGTCCCTGCGTCGGGCCTTCACGCGCAACCTCGGCATCACGCCGGGAACCTACCGGGCACGCTTCCGACCACGCCCACCGGAGTCGACGGCGCGAGCGCCCGAGCCCTGGAGGTGTACGGCGAGCACGGCGATGACCATGAGCACGGCTGTCATGCCGCCCAGGGTCATGACTGTCGAGGGCGAGCTGGCGTCGACAACGATTCCACCGGTCAGCGCACCGAGGGAGATCGTGGCCTGGAACGACGCGGTGAACATGACGGAAGCGGCTTCGGGGGTGTCGGGACTCGCCTTGATGAACCAGGTCTGGGAGGAGACGGGCACGGCCCCGTACGCCACGCCCCAGACGATCAGGAGAGCGACCGCTCCGGCTTTCCACTGCCCCAGAACGGGCAGGAGCAGGGTGGCGGCGGCGATCAGGCCGGCGGCGGTGCCGAAGGTGGCCCGTGGACGGCGTGCGACCAGGGAGCTGCCCAGGAAGTTGCCGAGGATGCCCGCCGCGCCGTAGACCAGGAGGAAGACGGTGATGAGCCCGGAGCCCGCGTCGGTGACCTGCTCGAGGAACGGTGTGACATAGGTGTACGTGCCGAAGTGCGCCAGCACGACCAGAACGGTCAGGAGCAGGGCGAAGCGGGTGGCGACGCTGTTGAGCGCGCCCTGCAGGACGCCCAGGCGGGTGCTCCGGTGCGGTGGCAGTGGCGGCGTGACGACCAGCAGCAGGATCAGTACGCCGACGGTGAGGCCGCCCACGGCGATGAACGCGGTACGCCATCCGGCCAGGTCGCCGATGAACGTGCCGGCCGGTACGCCGAGTACGGAGCCCAGGGGCACCGCAGAGAAGATCACTGCTGTGGCTCGGCCGACGGATTCGGCGGGGACCAGGCGCTCGGCCAGAGAGGCGCCGATGGACCAGAAACCGCCGATGACGATGCCGACGATGACGCGGGAGACCAGGACCATCCAGTACGCGGGGGCTGCCGCCGCCAGGAAGTTCGCCGCGGCGAGCAGGACCAGGAAGGCGCACAGCATCAGGCGGCGGTCGATCCGCGCGGTCGCGACGGTGACGACGGGTGCGGCGATGGCCGCGAGGAAGCCGGGCATGGTCATCATCAGTCCGGCCATGCCGTCGGAGATGGTGAAGCTCGCACCGACCTCGGTCAGAAGTCCGATGGGGAGGATTTCCGTGGTGACGATGGAGAAGATGCCCAGCATCACCGCGACGACGGCCAGCCATCGGATCACCGGGGAGCGGTGCGGTGAATCGGTCCCGCCGGTATCGCGCGTGGTGGCGGTGGTGGATGCAGCCATGGATTCCATCCTGTGCTGGGCGTGCCGTTGCCTGATCAGTTCAGCAGGCGCAGCGGGGAGAGGGCTGGCAGATCTACGACATGAACGCCGTCCCGGAGTGCGGTGTCGCGCAGGACGCCGAGCAGCGCCCGTACGAGCCGGGCGACTTCCTGGTTCTCGCGCAGGATCCGAAGGGCTTCCATCAGTGCGGCCTTCCTGTCGCGTACCTCTCCTCCCCGGGCTCACTCTCGGATCACGGACAGTTCGTGACCGGCCGGTGGCTGCGAGCGCCCGGCGTCCGGCAGTGCTGTGCCCGATCAGGAAGTAGTGCGCAGGATGTGCCTCGCGCCGCGCGATTCGTGGCCCGATCGGCGAACGGGGTCACCGCTGCGCGTCGGCTTGTGCGCGGGCGCGTTCGATGTCCGGGACGTGGCTCTCGGCCCATTCCCGGACGGCGCGCAGGGGTGTCAGCAGTGACCGGCCGAGGTCGGTGAGGGCGTATTCGACATGCGGGGGATTCGCGGGAATCTCCGTGCGCGAGATCAGGCCGTCGTACTCCATGGCGCGAAGCGTCTCGGTGAGCGCCTTCGGTGTGATCCCCCGGATGTGGGCCTTGAGCTCGGTGAACCGCATCGGCCTGTTGTCCAGCGCGTTGACGATGAACACCGTCCAGCGCGCCCCGATCCGGTGCAGGACGGTGCGACTGGGGCAGGTCGCGGCCATGATGTTGTAGGCCTTACCCATGACGACTCCCGGTAGCGTTGTGGATACCGGTATCGAATCTATACCGTCCGGGCTGTGTCTATTCCCGATCACACGATCCGTCCCTCGACAGCTCCGCACGGCCGTTTCGTCGCAGCGATCGTCATCGACTCGATCGGCACCGGTGTCTTCATCCCCGTTTCGATGCTCTATTTCCTGGCCACGACGTCGCTGGCGCTGGTGCAGGTGGGCGCGGCACTGACGACGGCCGGGCTGCTGGCGCTCCCAGCGGGCCCTCTGGCCGGAGGACTGGTCGACCGGTACGGCGCCAAGCCGGTGCTCCAGGCGGCCAACCTGGCCCAGGCGCTCGGCTTCGCCGGGTATCTCGTCGTGGGCCAGACATGGCAGATCGCCCTCTGCGCCTGGTTGAACAGTGCGGGGCGGGCAGTGTTCTTCAGCTGCTACGGCGTGACCGTCACGGCGCTGGCCGCACCCGGCCAACGCGAGCGCTGGTTCGCACTGCTGGGGTCGGCACGCAACCTCGGTTACGCGCTCGGCGGGCTCCTCTCCGCCGTCGCCGTCAGTATCGGTACTCACGGCGCCTACACCGCGATCGTGGTCGTCAACGCCTTGTCCTACGTCGCCGCCTTCCTTCTGATGAGGGCCGTGCCGGACGTCCGTCCCCAGGCGGGCAAGGACGCTGCTGGAGGCTGGATGCGCGTGCTCCGGGACCGGCGGTACCTGTCACTGGTCGCGCATCAACTGTGTTTCGCGATCTCCTTGTTCGCCCTCAACATCGCGATACCGGTCTACGCCGTGGACGTGCTGGGACTGCCTGCCTGGACAGCCGGCGCGGTCTTCACGCTCAACACCCTGATGGTCGGCTTCGGCCAGGGCGTCGTCGTCGGACGGCTCAGCGGGCGGATCCGCAGCCGCGTCCTCGTCGCCGGGCACGCCTGCTTCGCCGCCGGCTACGTCCTCTTCCTCGCCGCCGACCGTGTGGCCGCGCCGGCCCTCGCGGTCGGCGTCGTGCTGCTCGGTGCGGGCAGTTACACCTTCGGGGAAATCCTCGGCGGCCCCATCACATCGACTGTCGCCGCGGAGAGCGCCCCAGACGCTCTCCGCGGCCGGTACCTGGCCCTCAACCAGCTCGCCGTGACCGTCGCGGGAGCGGTCGCTCCGGCCGCGCTCTCCGGGTTGCTGTCCACCGGGGCGGCTTCGCTCTGGCTCACCCTGGTGAGCGTCAGCGTCGTCGGAGCCACGCTCGCCACTACGTCCGGCAAGGTGGTGCCAGCGGTGCGGAGCCGCATCGGAGGAGTCTGACAGGCCTCCGTCCGGTCTTCGAGTTCCGTCTGTTCCTGGGCGTGCTGGACGGACGGAAGCACATGAAGTGAACTGTTTCCGGGCGCAGTTGGCGTCGTACGTGGCTGATGTGCTCACTTCGGTGCCGCGCGAGGACCAGCGGACCAAGGGCGAGTGCTACGTGCCGAACGGATGCTGGACGGTCGCCGCAAGTCGACTGCCGGGTCGCTGTCAGCGTCCACCCCGCCGACGACAGCGCCTCCTGTCCGCCGCAGTGGCGGCCTTTCCGGTCAGAGAGCGGGACGCGACACCGACCGCCGCACCACACCGTGTTCCGCCCGAGGTCGCGCACCGCGAGAAGTGGCGGCTGGCGCTACGCCTGGTCGAAGGTCCAGACGAGCACCACTTGCTTCTCTTCCGGTACGCCTCCGGCACGACAGTAAGTCGCCCGTGCCGCCACGTTGTCCTCGTCCGTGATCACCCACATGCCGTAGCAGTTCCGTTCGCGCGCCAGGTCCGCAAGCGCCGACGTCAGGGCCCTGCCAACACCGCGACCACGGAACGGCTCGGCCACACCCAGCTCGTACAGGAACATCTCGGTGCCCTTGTCCGGGTGGGTCATCTCGACGCCGGTGACCATCCCTGCCGGGGCGTCGTCGACATAGGCGATCAGGAGGTGGTGGCGCTCGTCCGCCAGAAACCTCTCAGTCGCCTCCGGCAGAGGGGACACGTCGAAGAGGTGCCCGGCGTCCTGGACAGCCTCGGGGCGAGTGATGCGGCGGATCTCCATGGGGGGATCCTGTCAGGTCTCGGCATCGACGGCGGCAGCGTGACTCGCCGCCCCTCTCAGTGCGACTGCCCGGTGCCGCCCGGAGGTTCTCGGGCGGTTCACCGGCACCACCCGTGTCACCGAGGCCGACCGCGTCCCCTGCGACTGCGCCGGGACGGTTTCGCTGCCGGCGCTGCGCAAGGAGCTGACCAGGCAACCCGACCCGGCCTGACCCTCGGAACCCCTCCCCTGCAGGAGCCCCGGCCGGAACGTGGTGGGGGCTTCCATCGCGCCTGTACCTACTATTAGGTACAGTGATGTGCGTGACTACGAAGGACGCACTCGTCAGAGCCGCCGCCGAACTGCTGTGGGAGCGCGGCTACGCGGCGACCAGCCCGGCGATGATCCAGAAGCGCTCCCATGCCGGACAGGGCAGCATGTACCACCACTTCTCCGGAAAGACGGAGCTGGCCGTCGCCGCCATGCGGCACTCCGCGCATCAGTTGCAGGCCGCCGTCGAGGCGGCGCTCGACAGTGGCGACACGGCGGTGGAACGCGTCGGCGCCTATCTGGACATGGAACGCAGCCCGCTCGCCGGCTGCCGCGTCGGCCGGCTCGCCCAGGACCCCGATGTCGTCACCGACGACGAACTGGGCGCCCCCGTCGCCGAGTTCTTCACGTGGCTCGAGCGGCGCATCGCCGACGTGCTCGCCGAGGGAGTACGAAGCGGGGAACTGCGCCAGGACACCGATGTCGCGGCCACGGCCGCGCTCGTCATCGCCACCGTCCAGGGCGGCTACGTCCTCGCCCGCGCCCAGCAGGACGAGGAGGCGTTCCGCCGGGCCGCCGAGGCCGCCAAGGCCGCCCTGGTCGGCCTCACCGTCTGAATGACCTCCGCCGTGACCGCACCACCCTTTCTGCTCGCTGGACCCACCCTCCGCACCGCGACCGAAAGAAGGTTCCCGCCATGACCGCCGTCCCCGAGACGTCGACGAGCAGGGCGTACCAGAGCGCAGGGGTGTCCGCACCAGCGGCGCCGAGGCGCTCCCCGCGCCATACCGCACTCGCCCTCGCCGCCGTCTGCCTGGGCTTCTTCATGATCCTGCTGGACGGCAGCGCGCTGAACATAGCCCTGCCCGCCATCGAGCGGGACGTCCACGGCTCCCTGGCGGCCCTCCAATGGGTCGTCACCATCTACACCATCCCGCTGGCCGCCGTCTTGCTGACCGCCGGCAGCATCAGCGACCGATGGGGCGCCCGCCGCCTGTTCGTCTGCTCCCTCGCCGGCTTCACCGCGGCGTCCCTGCTGTGCGCGGTCAGCCCGAACCTGAGCGTCCTGGTGGCGGCCCGCTTCCTCCAGGGCGTCGCGGCCGGCGGCCTGCTGCCCACCACCCTCGCGATCATCGCCCACACCCACCCCGACCCCATCGAGCGCGCCAAGGCCATCACCGTGTGGGGCGCCACCGGCGGACTCGCCCTGGTCGCCGGCCCGATCGGCGGCGGTGTCCTGACCGAACTGCTCGGCTGGCGCTCGATCTTCCTCATCAACGTGCCCGTCGGCCTGATCACCCTCCACCTGGCCCGGCGCTACGCCGCCGAGACCCCGCGCCGCGCCGCCCACCCCGACCTGCCCGGCCAACTGACCGGCATCGTCGCACTCTCCGCCGTGGTCGCCTACCTCATCGAGGGCGGCTCGCTCGGTTGGACCGCACCGATCCCGCTCGGCCTGCTGGCGCTCGCGGTCATCACCGCAGCCGTGTTCCTCACCGTCGAGGCCCGCACCTCCCACCCGATGCTGCCCCTGGCCGTCTTCCGCCGCGCCGCGTTCTCCGCGTCCGTCACCAACGGCTTCGCCTTCCAGTTCGGCGGCTACGGCATGCAGTTCATGCTCGCCATCTACCTCCAGCAGCAATGGGGACTGAGCGCCGAAAGGACCGGTGTCTACTTCCTGCCGTTCTCCGTCGCCTGGGTGTTCGGCACCATCGTCCTCAACCGCCGCCTCGTCCACCGCGGGCCGCGCTTCCTGCTGTGGACCGGCGCGCTGTCCTCCTTCGTCGGCACCGCCCTGCTCCTGGGCGTCGACGGCCGGGGCACCTGGCCGCTGTTCGTCGCCGGCACCGCCCTGGCCGGCCTGGGTTGCGGGGTGTTCTCCCCAAGCCTGAACGCCGCCGCCCTGCTGGCCATCGACCCCGCCTACGCCGGTCTCGGCTCCGGCGTCCTCAACACGGCCCGCCAGGTCGGCATGGCGATGGGCGTGGCGCTTCTCGGCTCCCTGATCGGCATGCACGACACGCTGCTGGGCCTGCGCGTGAGCGTCGTCCTGGTGGCGCTGTGCTTCGTCGCCATCATCGGGCTCAGCATCGCCTACGTGCCGCGCAAGGAGACCGACTGAGCCCCACCTCCGAGATCGGGCCGTCCCCGGTGAACGTCCGATCCGTGACCGGCCCCGGACAGCTGCTGGTCCGTCTGAGCGCCGCCGGGGCAGTGGGAGGCCCGTAGTCCCCTCACCGCCTCATCGACCATGCGCGGTAACGCGGCAGGCAACAGTCCTCTCGGAGTCGCACGCGTCGCGTCACCGAGCCCCCAGACCATGCTCGTAGCAGTCGTATGCGTGCGCTGCCCATGGGCCGTCCGGTGCCGCCTTCGGTGAGCAGGGGGGGTACGGGGTGGCGGCTTGAGGTGAGCGACCCCAACCAAGGTAAGAAAAAGGTAAGCGACTCTGGGCGCCCTGACCTGCGTTTTCCTCATCAAACACAGGGACCTCGCCAGTGCTTCTCACCTTCTCCGGGTCGCCGGGCGGGCCGGTCCGGGCAAACCTGGAGAGGCGCGAGGTCCCCCCGATCGGGTGGCCTCGCGCCTCGCAGGGGGAAATCCGTCGGACAACGGGAGACCACCATGCACGCCAACCTCCGCCACCGCTGTGTGCGCACCCTCGCCGCGGGCGCCCTGTCCGCCGCCCTGGTGTCGGCCGGAACGGCCGCAGCCTTCGCCGCCGGCGCCGCACCGACGCCGAGCCCCACGCACACCACGCACACGATGACCAAGAGCATCTCGGTCAAGGCCAGCCACAGCAGCGTCAAGGCCGGACAGAGCGTGACCCTCACCGGGCGCACCGCGCACCTGGCGGCCGGAACGAAACTCACCGTCCAGCACCTGCGCAACGGCAAGTGGACCACCCTGCGCGCCACCACCGTGGTCAAGAAGGGCGACACCTACACGGTGACCACGAAGCTGGCCGCCAAGGGCACCGAGCACCTGCGTGTGGTGTCCGGCCCGACGCACTCCAGGACCGTCACCGTCCACGTGATGTGACCGGCGGCAGTACCACCGCCCACGGGCACGAGCCCGTGGGCGGACCCGCGCCCGGACGCCGCCACGCCCCATCCACACCACCGATCCGGCACGCGAAGTCCGCCTGCACCACCAGACGCAGGGACAGGGAGAGATCCCCCATGCCATCGCCCGGGGCACCCTCTGCCGCCGAGCGCGGCCACGGGCAGCCGTGCGACTCCACGCGCGTGAAGGCGGTCCCCGCAGCCCCGGACCATTTCATGAGGGCGTTCCAGACGTCCCAGTCAGCGACACCTCAGGCATCGCTTGCTGGCGGGGTCTCGGCGAAGGCGCCGGCGGCCGCGGCGAGGGCGGCGGTCCTGGCTGCGTCGCCGGGCAGCTGCGGGTCAGGTGCCGTGCGAAGGAGCACCAGCTGGTGGTACAGCGGTGCGGTGGCCGCGAGGAGCAGACGCCGGGCGTCGGTGCCTGAGGGGAGTTCGCCGCGCCGGACAGCCCGGCTGACGACGACCTCGCATCGGGCGTACCGGTCCTCCCAGAGCCGCTGTTGCGCGTCGGCGGCCTTCTCGGAGCGGAACGAGGCGGCGATGAGCGCCGTCACGATCGGGGGCTCTGCGGTCAGGGCTGTCTGGATCTCCCGGTTGAGCGCTGCCAGGTCGCCTTCCAGGGAGCCGGTGTCCGGCGGCTGCCAGTCGTCGTCGCTCGCCGCGTCGAGCACGTCGGCGAGCAGGCCGCCGACGTCCCCCCAGCGCCGGTACACCGTGGTGCGGTGCACGCCGGCGCGAGCGGCGACGGCGTCGGTGGTGAGCGCGTCATAGCCGTGTTCGCCGAGTTCCGCGAGGACCGCGTCGAGTACCTGCGTGCGAATACGGGCGGTGCGGCCCCCGGGGCGGCGTCGGGTCGGCGACGGCCGGGCGCCTGCTGGCTCTTGTTCTTGTCCTGGGGGTGTGGGAGTCGTCACAGGTGGTCCGATTGATCGTGGGCACAGCGTTGTGGCACCATCTTAAAGCAGCAACCGTCGCACTAGTGGAGTGATCGATGCTCATCCAAAGCGTTCGCACGGCCGCACGGCCCTTGACGGCCGTCTCGTTCTCGAATGCTTCGGAGTCCCCGCATGCCCACACAGATCTCCGCGCTCGCTGTCAGCAAGTCCTTCGACGGCAGGCTCGTCCTTGACTCGGTGACCTGCTCGCTCGCCCCGGGCGAGCGCACCGGGATCGTCGGTGAGAACGGATCGGGCAAGACCACCTTGCTGCGCCTGCTCGCCGGGCGTGAACGGCCCGATCAGGGCGAGGTCGTCGTCCAGGCCCCCGGCGGTGTCGGCTATCTCGCCCAGGACGAGCGGATGGAGCCGCGCGCGACCGTCCAGCAGGTCATCGACCGTGCCCTGAGTGACCTACGCACCGTCGAGCGGCGCATGCGCCGTCTCGAGGCCGCGATGGCCGACGGCGACGAGTCGGGCATGACCGAGTACGGCGAACTGATGACCGTCTTCGAACTGCGCGGCGGCTACGACGCCGACGCCCGCGTGGAGCGTGCCCTGCACGGTCTCGGCCTGGGTCTGGTGGGCCGCGACCGCACCGTGGGCGGCCTGTCCGGTGGAGAGCGGGTCAGGTTGCGGCTCGCGGCCGTCCTGGCGGCCGCGCCGGAGGTGCTGTTCCTTGACGAGCCGACCAACCATCTCGACGACAGCGCCCTGAGCTGGCTGGAAGAACACCTGCGCACCCGACGGGGCACCACGGTGGCGGTCTCCCATGACCGGGACTTCCTCGAACGCGTCGCCACCGGCCTCCTTGAGGTGGACGCCGACCGGCGCGGTGTCGTCCGGTACGGCAACGGCTACACCGGCTACCTCGCCGAGAAGAAGGCCGCCCGGCAGCGGTGGGTCCAGGCGCACGAGCAGTGGCGGGCCGACGTCGACCGGCTCCGGGAAACCGCCGCGACCACCGCCCGTCAGGTGGCCCCCGGCCGTGCGATGAAGGACGGCAACAAGATGGCGTACGACCGGGCGGGCGCCCGGGTGCAGCAATCACTGGCCAGCCGGGTTCGCAACGCCGAAGAACGGCTGCGCCGTCTCCTCGGCACCCCGGTCCCGCCCCCGCCGGAGCCGCTGCGCTTCGCTCCCGTGCTGCGGACCGGCGGCCGGCAGGGCGCCGTACTCGACGCCGTCGACATCGCCGTCACGGACCGGCTCGCCCCCACGAGCCTGAGCCTCGCGGCGGGCGAGCGCCTGCTGATCACCGGGCCGAACGGAGCGGGCAAGACCACCTTGCTCCGCGTCCTGGCCGGGGAGGTCGCCCCCGACAGCGGGCGTGTCACCTGCCGCGGCAGGGCCGGCTACCTCCCCCAGGAACCGCGCCCCGGGGAGCCGGACGAGACCGTTCTTGCCGCCTTCGCCCGTGGACGGGCGGGTGAGGCCGCCGGACACGCCGAACAGCTGCTGTCTCTCGGCCTGTTCGACCGCGACCACCTCACGGTGCCGGTCGGGTGGCTGTCCACCGGGCAGCGGCAGCGTCTGGCCCTGGCGCGGCTGCTCAGCGAGCCGTCAGACGTCCTGTTGCTCGACGAACCCACCAACCATCTGTCGCCCGCGCTCGTCGAAGAGCTGGAGACTGCCCTGACCGGGTACGACGGCGCCCTCGTCATCGTCAGCCACGACCGTCGACTGCGTCGGCGCTGGCAGGGCGCTCACCTGGCCGTGCGGGCGACGGTGACGTCCGCCGCCAGGGCCTGAGGTCCCGGCAGACCCGCGAACCTCCCTTCAGGAAGGAAGCACATCGGACTGGCGCTGTGGATCGACCACGCGGCCGGGGCCGGGTTGCTGGGGACCGCGTCGCTCTGCGCACACCTGGCGATCGTGCTGGGAACGCGTGCGGCCACGCTGTGAACCCGCAGCCAGAACTGGGTCGGACACAGGTTCGGGTGACAGGTGCGGTCGCGGTGAAGCAGGCCGCGACGAAGACATGAACGCCGGGACTTCGGACGTGGTTCGGGACATCGGGGTCCGCCGTCGGCCCGGGAAGCTGGCTATGCGACACCGAACCTGTCCCGAATTCCGTCCCGGACGCGTTCGCCCGGTGCGGCCGCCCGGCAATCCGCCGGACAAGCGGGCAGGGCCCGGCCGATGTCTCGGCCGGGCCCTGCCAGGGGTGTGTTCGGTGTCAGGTCACCATCGGTACCAGCGGCCGCGACCGCCGCCCGCGTTGGTGGAACGCATCACGAAGCCGAGCAGCCACACCACCAGAACGATCAGCGCCACCCACCACAGGATCTTCAGGGCGAAGCCCGCACCGAAGAGGATGAGCGCCAGAAGCAGGACGAGCAAAAGGGGAACCATCGTTATCAACCTCCTGACCGCCGTGTGCCCTGCATTGCTGTGCGCATTCACCCCCAGCGCCTTTGTTTGTGGTGGGAAAGCCGGGGCACGAGAGCGCTCACCGCAACAGTCAGCGGAGACTTCGAGGAGGCTGTCTTTCATGAGTGCCGGCGAGAAGGCCAAGGCGAAGACCGAGCAGGCCAAGGGCAAGGCCAAGGAGGCCGCGGGCAGCGCCCTCGGCAACGACCGCATGGCCGCCGAGGGACAGGCCGACAAGAGCACCGGCGACGCCCGCGAAGCCAAGGAGAAGGCCAAGGACGTCTTCAAGCACTGACCTCCAGCCCTCAATTCAGGGGGCCCGCACGAGAAGAGTGGGTGTCCGTCCGATGCCGGGTGGACACCCACTCCTCCCTGTCGTCACCGGACAGGGATTCCCGGTCTCCGCGGAATGTCTGTTCGGGCGCCGACGGCCGTCACGGTTCGTGCGGAAGGGGATGCCGGATACACCCTCACCCTGATCCGGGGTGTCGCCCCCGACGAAGCAAGTGGACAGCCGTCCTCGTCGACATCACCGATGCCCACGGGGGCCGTACCGGTCCGGTGACGCCGGGTCCCGACGCCCACCACAGGTCGGACCGCCTCGTGACGAGGCGGCAGCCTGGACGATGCCGAACACGACCACGCGAGGAAGCCTGCGGCGCCGAGGGTGAACGTCTCCCGGCTGGCGGACGCTCAGTCGATGTCGGGCAGATGACCCGACTCCAGGACCTGAATGGCGTGCGAAGCGTCGAACGGCAGGATCGTGACCGCGACGTGCGGCAGTTGCTCCAGTGCCCGCGACATCTTCTCGCCGGTGCCGCGGTGCAGAAGTCTGCCGAGGGCGTTCGCGTACATCCGCCGGGGCACGAGCACTGTCAGGGACGTGTCCCCACCCTGTGTGGTCCGGGCGGCCAGTTCCCGCAATGCGTGCCGCAGTCGGCGGTCGGGGCAGGCCACGAGTTCCAGTGCGACCGAAGTGGCTGACGTGGACGCCCACAAGCGGGACAGCCGTTGTGCGTGTGCCTCGTCGATGGCGAAGTGCACCGCCCGGACGCTGTGGGGCCGCAGTTCGTGGGCGTACCGCAGTGCCTTCAGCGTGGCGAGGTCCAGAGTCTCGACCAGGACGAGGACCTCGTGCCGTCGGGTACGGGGCCGGCCCGCACCCGAGGGCAGCCGTTCCAGGGCGGCGGCCTCGCGCCGGTACTCGCGGTTGATCCGGATCAGCACCCAGACCCCGAGCGGGAAGACCACGACGACCAACCAGGCGCCTTCGGTGAACTTCGTGACGGCGAAGATCAGCACGACGGCGGCGGAGACACCCGCCGCGAGTGCGTTGAGCGTGATCTTCATGCGGCGCAGTGGCTCTCGCCTGCGCAGGTGGTAGGCGGCGAGACCGGCCCCGGCCATGGTGAAGGCGGTGAACACACCGATCGCGTAAAGGGCCACCAGCCTGTCCACGTTGGCTCCCGTGACGAGCAGCAGGACCAGCGACAAGGCTGCGAGCGAGACGATGCCGTTGGAGAAGGCCAGCCGGTGCCCGCGCCGGGTGAGCTGGCGCGGCAGGAACCGGTCCCGTGCGACGAAGCTGGCCAGAAACGGAAAGCCGGTGAAGGGGGTGTTGGCACCGGTGTAGAGGACCAGGGCGGTTGCCAGCTGGACGAAGACCAGGCCGATCGTCCCCCCTGTTCCGTCACCGAAAGCGAGCCTCGCCTCCTGAGCGATGACGGTGGGGGTTCCGTCGGCGTACGGGACGGCGTGAGTGACGTGTGCGAGGGTGGAGACGCCCAGGACCAGGACGGCGAGCACGCAGCTCATGGCGATGAGGGTGTGCCGGGCGTTGCGGCCCTGCGGTTGGCGGAAGACGGAGATCCCGTTCGAGATCGCTTCGAGTCCGGTGAGGGACGAGCCGCCGTTGGCGAAGGACCGCAGCACGATGAAGAGGGAGGCGCCGTACAGCCAGCCGTCGCCTGGAGTCCCCAGGGGAACGACGCCGGGAGCGGTCAGGTCGGCGTGCGGAAGCCCGCCCGCCAGTGCCCGCGCCGCCGCGACGAGGAAGACCAGGCCCATGGCAGCGATGAAGAGATAGGCGGGGATCGCGAACATCCGCCCGGCCTCGCGGACTCCGCGCAGGTTCCCGTAGGCGAGCAGCACGATCACCGCCACGGAAACCGGCAGCTGGAGGTGGTCCAGCCCGGTCCAGCCGTTGCCCGCCAGATGGGCGAGCGAGATCAGCGCGTTGGTGCCGGCCGACGTCTGGACGGCGACGGTGACGACGTAGTCGACCAGCAGGGCCACCGCGGACACCTGCGCGACGTCCGGCCCGAAGTTTTCTCGGGCGACGACGTAGGAGCCGCCGGCCCGGGCGTAGAGCGTGACGACGTCGCTGTAGCAGAGCGTCAGGAGCAGCAGTACCAGCAGGATCGCGCCGGTCACCGGCATGACCAGCGTGAAGGCGGCTGCTCCGACGACCGGAACGAGGACCCGGAGCATCTCCTCGGAGCCGTAGGCCGAGGAGCTGATGCAGTCGGAGGCGAGCACGCCGAGGGCCGTCCGATTGCTCAGCTTCTCCTCGCTGACACGTTCGGTGGTGAGCGGCTGCCCGAGGAGCCGCCGTTTGGCGCGGTACATGAGCCGATCCGGGGTCATGCACCCATCGAAACGGGCGGCTGCCCGAGGACCTGGGAGACACACCCACGAGGTGCCACGTGTGCTGTCCGGCCCTGAGTCGCCGGACGACCCGTCGCTTCCTCAGGAGTGAGCACGGCCAGCCGCTTCCCGCGGCCCGCACCGGCGCGAAGTCGAGCTCCTGGAGCGCGAAGAGGTCGCCGTCCTCCATGACCGGGCACCATGACCGGACCACCTACGGTCACGCACGCGTCGCCCCACGACGGCCTGAACCCCTCCCCGGCGGGCGATCGGGACGGGAGCACGCTCGGCGGGCGCGTCGCACCGGAGCAGCGGCCGGCCGCCCGGAGGCTGCCTCCCGCCGCGTCGCCGGGTGCTGCGCGCTCAGGTCCGCAGGCTAGGCTCGTGGCGAATCATCTCCACCGAGAAGGGGGTCCGCGGGATGAGTGGAACGGTGACGGCAGTGAGCAGCAACAGCGAGTACTCGTTCACCAAGCCCAACAGGGCCAGCATCATGTTGCTCGCCGGGCTCGGGGTGGAGGGGGACGTGCACGCCGGCGTCACGGTCAAGCACCGCTCGCGTGTCGCGCAGGACCCCACCCAGCCGAACCTCCGCCAGGTCCACCTCATTCACGAGGAGCTCTTCACCGAGGTCGGTGAAGAGGGATTCAAGGTGGCACCCGGCGAACTCGGCGAGAACATCACCACGAGCGGCATCGACCTGCTCAGCCTGCCCGTCGGGACACTGCTGCACATCGGCGACGAGGCGGTCGTGGAGGTCACCGGCCTGCGTAATCCCTGCCTGCAGATCGACAACTTCCAGGACGGGTTGCTGAAGAAGGTCGTCGGCCGTGACGAGGCCGGGAACGTCGTGCGCAAGGCCGGAATCATGAGCGTCGTCCAGGTGGGCGGCATGGTGCGCCCCGGCGACACGGTCACGGTGGAGCTTCCGGACGAACCGCATCGGCCCCTCGACCGGGTCTGACCCTTCTTCGCGAGCAGGCCGTGACGTGTCGATGACCGCGCGGGTTCTGAACATCGAGCTGGCCCGCGCGGCCGTGCTCATCATGCCTTCTGCGGCATCTCGCGCCGCTGTCCCGGCCAGTTGATCGAAGAGGTCGCGCCGCGCCGGGAAGCCCGCTGCGGGTCCGGACGCGACGAGCGGCGTGGTGGTGCTCGTCAACGCGGGACTGGAGCCGGTCCGAAGGACGAACTGGTCTTCGTGGCCGGATGTCGGCGACACTGGTCCGTCTGCGGACCGGGCCGACGCATGCGGCGCTGGTCGTGATCTACGAGGTTGGCTCCTCCACATGACGGATGGGTATGGGCCCCCGCTCGGCAGGGTTCTCGCCGGAACGAACCGCCACGACTCCCCCGCTGTCGGCTCCGCCCCTGGACCGGCTGGCGGGCCTGGGACCGATCCCCGACGACATCACCGTGCACCTGGGTGCCGGCTACGACTCGGACAAGACCCGCACCGAACTCACCACCCGCGCCCTCGCCGACACCGTCATCGCCGTCCGTAACCTGATCCGCCGGGCCTGGACGACCCACCGGCGGGACGACCGCCCGAACCACCGCTCACGACCGCGTTCCTGTCCGCGCGGCCTTCGTACTGCTGCCAAGCTTCGGCCCGGGGGGAGCGCCGCTCTGGCAATACGCTTCTCGGCGCGTGCGAGTCAATGCCGTCGCCTGGGATCCCGGCGCCGTTCACCAGGGCACGGGCGTTCCGTCCCAGGAGAAGAAGCCGCCGGTGGGACCGTCGTCCGGCAGCAGGGCCAGGCGGGCGGCGCCCTGGGCAGCCTCGGCCGGGTCGTCGCCGGCAGCGGCGGCCAGCTGGTTGAGGTCGGTGGCCCGCATGCCGGGGGCGAGCGCGTTGACCTTGAAGCCGTCCTCGGCCAGCGTCTGGGCGTAGAGGACGGTGAGGGCGTTGAGGGCGGCCTTGGACGACCGGTAGGCGGCGGCGCCACCGCTTCCCGGGGTGAACTGAGGGTTGGGGTTCGTGCTCCAGGTCAGCGATGCGGTGCCGCTGGAGATGTTGACGATACGCGGATGCGGGGACCGGCGCAGGGCGGGCAGGAAGGCATTGGTCACCGCCACCACTCCGAAGACGTTGGTCTCGTATGTGCGCCGGAACTCCTCGACGCTCGTGTCGGCCGGCGGGGCGAGTGACGGTGAGATCCCGGCGTTGTTGACCAGCACGTCCAGACGGTCCACCTGGGTCGCGGCCCGTGCGATGCCGTCAGGATCTGTCACGTCGAGGACCAGCAGGCGGGCGCCCGCGCCGATCTCCTCGACGGCTCGCTGTCCGAGCCCGCGGTCGCGTGAGCCCACGTACACGGTGAGGCCCTCGGCGGCGAGGAGCCGCGCGATGTGCTTGCCGATGCCCTTGTTGGCACCGGTGACAAGAGCTGTGCGATCGTTCATGGCGACCACCGTTCCCTGGCTGCGGGCGCCCCGCCAGGGACAACCTGTACCAGGCAGTGAGAGGAAGGGCATGGCACGGCAAGAGCTGGCCCGCTTCCTGCGGGACCGCCGGGCGGGCCTGCGCCCACACGAGATCGGCCTGACGGCGACGGGCACCGATCGCCGGACACCAGGCCTGCGCCGCGAAGAGGTGGCGGAACTCGCCCACATGTCGGTCGACTACTACACGCGGCTGGAGCAGGCCCGGGGCCCGCGGCCATCCCCCCGGATCCTGGACGCGCTGTCCCAGGCGCTACGCCTCACCCCGGCCGAGCGCAGCCACCTGTTCCGCCTGGCGGGGTCGAGCGCACCGCCCGGCATCAGCGCCGTGCGGCAGGTACGTCCGCATGTGGCCGGGATGCTGGAGCGGTTGCCGGAGACCGGTGCCATCGTCACTGACGCGGCGTACGGCGTCGTCGCCTGGAACCCCCTGGCCCAGGCACTGCTCGGCGGCGATCTCGGGGGCGGCAGGACGAACCTGGCCCGGCGCCGCTTCCTCGGCCAGGGGCGGATGTACGAGAGCTCCAGCGTGGAGGAGTTCGGGCACATCGTGGTGGCGCGGCTGCGGCGGGCCGCCGACCGCTACCCGCATGACCCGCAGCTGACCGCTCTGCTGGCCGAACTGCACGCCGGCAGCGAGGAGTTCCGACAGATATGGCAAGCGCGTCCGGTCCACGCCCCCGGACACCGCACCAAGATCCTCGATCACCCGGAGATCGGCGCGCTGCGGTTGAACTGTGACGTCCTGCTCGTGCCCGAGGACGACCAGGAAGTCGTCCTGATCACGGCCGACCCCGGATCACCTGCCGCGCGGACCCTGCACAGGCTGGCCACGCAGGCGACCTGACAGAGGACTGGCACAGTCCTCTGTCAGCGGTCACAGAGCGTCGCCACCGCGTGATCACCGGGTCCTGTGCCCACCTGCTTTCCACGCCGCCTGTCTCAGCGGCGTCGTCGTGCAGCAGGGCCCGGATGCCGTCCCACTCGCCCGAGGCAAGGGCCTGGAGGAACGTGCGCCCGAGGGCGAGGGCGGCGGGTGCAGCGGAGACGGCGCGAGCAAGTCGTCGTCTGAGGTCGAAACTCAAGCTGTGCGCCTGTGTCCGAACCTTGACTCGGCAGGTCAGAGGCGATCGAACCGAGAGGGGTGCTGCGCGCTGCCGTTCGGGGACCGGTCACGGTGACCAATCCCCGAACGGCAGTGTGCGGCAGCCACGGGCGGTGGGTCACCAGCTGATGACGACGGCTCCGTGGTTGCCGTCTGCTCCGGCGGCGCCGTCGGCGCCGTTGCTGCCGTCTGCGCCTTCTGTGCCTTCTGTGCCTTCTGTGCCTTCTGAGCCTTCTGAGCCTTCTGAGCCTTCTGAGCCTTCTGAGCCGTTGACGTCGGCTCCCCAGCCGCCGTTGCCCCGTCGCCGCCTCCGCAGCCGTAGGTGCTGCCGCCGGAGACCGTGCGCAGCATCTCCAGCCCGGACACCAAGATCCTGGCCGTCTTCCCGTCGTGCGGGTTGCCGGTCAGCGAAAGCACCGCACTCCCACCTCGCCGGACTGGCACCGGCCACCGTTAGGCGTGTTCCGAAAGTCCCGCCTGCCCCGCGACGCCCGGCACGCGCGAGAGCGAGGCCGGGGCCAGGACGCTCTGCGCCCAAGGGCCCTGGCCTTGCGATGGTCGCCTACTCGTCAAGGCCGGACGTGTTCAGCACGCTCGTGGCCGGGCGAGATGATGTCGAAGATGAGATCGAAACGGTCCTCTGTGACGGTTACCTGCACTTAGTTGGTGGCCGTGAGCAGTTCGGTCGCCTCAGGTTCAGGGCGTCCTGCCCCTTTGGCCGTGGCGCGGCTCCAGGCGGTCACCGACCTGTTCCGCCGCCTCCACCACCGCCCTGTCCGACGCTCGGAGGTTTCGGTCCGCTACCGCTGCGCGGCGTCGGACACCGCGGCCCACTGCTCCCATGTGTCGATCCGGTCCGCGTAGATGCCCTTGACCCGGTCGAGGACCCAGTCGCCGAGCAGCAGGCGCTGCGGTGGCTCGGCGGCGTCCACGACGGTGAGGACGGCTGCCGCGGTGGCCGCAGCGTCGCCGGTCGTCGACGGGTCGAACGAGGCGTAGATCGCCTTTCGGACGGCGTCGTACTCGTGCATGGCCGGAGCGGCCTTCGTTGCTCCGCGGAATCCGGTGGTGTAGCTGCCCGGCTCGATGATCGTCACCTTGATCCCGTGCGCGGCAGCCTCACCGGCCAGGGCTTCGCTCATCGCTTCGACGGCGAACTTGGTCGCGACGTAGGACCCGCCGGTCGGGAAACTGGCGATCCCGCCGATACTGGAAACCGTGAGAATGTGCCCGCTGCCCTGTGCCCTCAGCAGCGGCAGCGCTGCCTGGATGACCGACAGGGTGCCGAAGACGTTCGTGTCGAAGTTCGCCTTCACCTCGTCGAAGTCCAGCTCCTCGACCGCGCCCGTGTAGCTGTAGCCCGCGTTGCTCACCACCACGTCCAGCCGGCCGAAGTGGCCGTGTCCCTCGGCGACGACGCGGAACACCGCCTCGCGGTCGGTCACGTCCAGCGCGCGCACCAGCACGGCGTCCCCGAAGCGGTGCACCAGGTCCGCGAGTGCCTCAGGGTTGCGGGCGGTCGCGACGACCTTGTCCCCGCGGCCGAGGGCTGCCTCCGTCCAGATGCGGCCGAACCCGCTCGACGCGCCCGTGACGAACCAGATCTTTTCCGTCATGACCAGCCTCCGAAAATTACACTCAGTGCGAACTCGTACAAGGTTACACTGAGTGCGAGTTTCCGGCGCAAGGCCGGACCAGAAGGAGGTGAGGGCAAGGTGACAGGAGCACGCGAGAGCAAGAAGGAAGCCACCCGCGCCCGGATCGCGGAAGCCGGACTGCGGCTCTTCCGCGAACACGGCTACGACGCCACCACGCTCGACGACATCGCGGCAGCAGCCGGGATCTCCCGCCGGACCTTCTTCTACTACTTCAAGTCCAAGGACGATGTCCTGCTCGCCTGGCACGGAGCAGGAGCCCTCTCCTCCGCTCTGCACCCGGCCATGCTCGAACAATCCCCGGAACAGGCCCCCCTCGAAGCAGCGATGCGCTGCCTGCTCAGCCTCGCTTCGCGCTACGAAACCGCCGAGTCCAAAGCCATGGACGCCCTGCTGCGATCTTCCGCCGCACTCAGCGGCCGCAAGGACATTGCCGAGATTCAAATGGAACGGGACCTGGCCGACGCCATGTCGACGCTCTGGCCCGACCCCGCACAGCGGACCCAGCTCCGCATCGCCGCGATGATGGCCATCGGCACCCTTCGACTCTCACTCGAGGACTGGCGAAACGACACCTCGGATACCCCGCTGGCCCAGCACCTGGAACGCAACTTCCGCGCCCTGATGCCATCGGCAAACGATGGCGAATGACGACAGGCTGCCCGCACCTTCACTGACCCCGTGCGATCCGGGGCCCGCAGCGGCGCGAGACCGATCCGATCCACCAGCGGACGCCAGCGTCTTCCAGCTTGAACTGCACTGCCTCGCCGATCGGACCATGATCACTTCAAGGCCCAGTAGCTGTAGCCGAGGTAGCCGGTTCGACTGTCAACAACGCTGGTGGTCAATACACCTAGCCTTCCGAGTCGGGCCTTCCGTCCGGACAACTCGCGAGAGGCTCGGAGATCTCGTCTGCGGTCTTCGTCCAGATGTAGGGCCTGGGATCGGTGTTCCACGCGGCGATCCAGGTGCGGACGTCCTTCTCCAGTGCCTGGACGCTTCTGTGGCCGCCTCGCCGTGTCTGCTTGTCGGTCGGTTCGGCGAACCACCGCTCGACCAGGTCGAGCCAGGAGGAGCCGGTGGGCGTGGAGTGCAGGTGGAAGCGCGGGTGGGCCGGCAGCCAGGCCTTGATCGCCGGGGTCTTGTGGGTGGCGTAGTCGTCCAGCACCAGATGGACGTCCAGGCCCGTCGGGACCTCCTGGTCGAGTCTGGTCAGGAATTTCCCGAACTCCTCGGACCGGTGGCGGCGATGCAGTGAGCCGATCACCTTCCCCGTGGCCACCTCCAGGGCGGCGAACAGCGCCGCGGTGCCGGCCCGCACGCAGTCGGGGGTGATGCGCTGCGGGACGCCGGGCGTCATCGGCAGCACCGGCTGGGACCGGTCCGGGGCCTGGATCTGCGACTTCTCGTCCACGCAGAACACCAGCGCCCGCTCAGGAGGGTCCAGGTAGAGGCCGACGACGTCGTGGACCTTGTCGACGAAGCACAGGTCCGTCGACAGCCCGAAGGACTCCGAGCGGTGCGGTTGCAGGCCGAAGGCCCGCCAGATCCGCGACACGGTCGACTGCGACAGACCCATCTCCTGGGCCATTGCCCGCGTCGACCAGCGCGCCGCGTTCTTCGGCGTCGACTCCAGCGTCCGCTTCACCACCGCGGCGACCTGCTCGTCGGTGACCGTCCGGGGACCACCCGAGCGCGGCATGTCGCCCAGGCCGACGATCCGGTGCTCGACGAACCGCTTCCGCCACCGGCCTACCGCATGCGGTGTCGAGCCCAGTTGCGCCGCAACGTCCTTGTTGGACGCGCCGGTCGCGCAGGCCAGGACGATCCGGCACCGCAAAGCCCACGCCTGCGGCGTGGAACGGCGCCGCACCCAGCCCTCCAGCGCAACTCGTTCCTCGTCCGACAGGATCAGCTCGGCCTTCGGCCGCCCGGTACGCGCCACCCCGTAAGCCTAGTCATCCGAACAGGATTCCCGACTCAGAAGACTGGGCCGTGTTTCGGAACTGGGCTTCTTGCCGGGCCTCCCGGCGTGGTGATCGTGGTGTGGGGCGCGGGGATCTCCCGGATGACCATGGGCGGTGCTGAGCCGTTGCCGCCTGTCGCACAGCCGCCGGGCCGTCGGCATGTGGGCGCCGACTGAGCGATGAGATCCGCTGGCGGGTGCGGACGGGTGCTCCGTGGCGCGATCTGCCGGTGGAGTACGGACCGTGGCAGACGGGGCCCATGGGCTCTTCCGTCGCCGGCAGCGGGGTGGCGTCTGGCAGACCGTGTTGCCCAGCGTGCAGGCCAGGACCGATGCGGCGATCGGGCACCCGCACCCGGGAACCGTCCACACCGGTATCGGTTCACTTCGAGGGCTGGTCACCGTGGTCGTCGCGGAGCGTGTCCCGACGTTCCTGTTCACGCTTGGAGAAGGCGGCTGCCCGGATCGCCTCCTTGCTCTCGAAGCCGGATCCCAGCGCCCCGCCCACGGTGGCGATCGAAGAGACGAACCAGGACAACGTGTAGTAGTCCGCGGCGTGCAGCGGGGATCGCGTCATGGAGGCGAACACCCGGTCGTTGAGAATGAACAGCGCCGACACCAGGTTGATGACGATCAAGCCTCCATAGCAGACGATCACCCCGATCCCCACGGTCATGACCGTCGAGGCGTTGTAGAGGCTCGTCCTCTTCCTCTCCTCCGGCGAGGCGTCTGTCGGCCGATGCCACAGGCGTGCGTCCACGATCAGCCAGCCGATCATGAGCACGACGGACCCGACCATGGCGATCACGAGGCGCAACGTGCTCAGGGCCTCGGACACGCTCCAGATGGTGGAGTTCACGGTGGCGATGGCTCCCGTGGCGAGTGCGGCCGCCAGGGCCTTCGACAGACCCGGCACCAGCCGCCACGGCCGGTTGGCGCGGACCATACCGCCGAGCACCCTCAGGTAACCGCGCGGCCCACTGACGACGTACCGCAGATCAGCCGTCTCGTCCGCACCGATCGGACCCTGGTGGACAGGCGCGAAACGACTGACGAAGCGCCCCAGTCGCTGACGCCGCGGAGGTTCCCCAGCCCCAGCGGTTCTCGGACTCGCCAAGCTGAGCACGGTTTCTTCCACCGCCCGCATGGCTCTCGTCTGGAGACGCAGGCCTCCCAGCGGAGGAAGGGACAACAGCGCCACGCAGTGTTCATGACTCAGATCCACCACGAGCTTGTGCCCGTGCGAGTGCAGCGGAAGGTCGGTGAGGGCCACGACGATGTCCCAGTTCTCCGCACGCCTACGCTCCATGATCCGGCGCGTCAACGTGGACAGGTCCTCGGTCCCTGCGGTGAAGGGCTCACTGACCACCTCCACGTCGAACCGCCGCCCCTGGCCCGACTTGTCGGCGAGCCGAGCAGGAAGTGTCCGGGCGATGCGCCGCGCGATCTCCGTCGGCGCGTCCGGATCCGCGAGGAGAGTCACGACCGTAACGTTCTGCGACGGCTCCCGCATGACCGGACCCTTCTCGTCGACTGCCCCGGCACCCACCAATGACGGGACTGTCTGGGAAACAACGTCGCCACCCATAACCGCTGCGCCTGCGACGGCGGGGATCCATGTCCTGCTTCGTATACCAATCACGCAAGCTTGACGTGGAAGAACGGGGAGCCCGCCGCGAAGCGCCCAGCCGGACCTCGGCCCACGGATGAGGTCCGGCTTACCCGTATCGGCTGGCCGAGGCATGTGCGTCCTGCGCCACCAGGGAACAGAGGCGTGTGGAATGCCTCGTGGTCTGGTCAGGTCGGCTGACCCCGCTCCGTGCGGCCCCGGGGCCTCTCGTTCGCATCACGCCGGGCTCGCGGTGCCTGGTGCCGCTCCCTGATCCGGCCTGATCCGAACGAAAGACCCTGGCGGTCCCGCTCGCCGTCCGTCTGCTGCTTCCCGTCCGAGGGTTTCCGTCCGAGCCCGGCTCAGGCAGGAATGAGGCCGTGGGGGTTGATGATGAACTTCTCGGGCACTCCCCTGTCGAAGGTCGCGTAGGCCTCGGGGGCGTCGTCGAGGCTGATCACCTTCGTGTTGAGCATGGCGCTCAAGTAGGGCATGCGGTCCCACAGGATCGCCATCATCAGCTCGCGGTTGTAGTGCATGATCGGCGCCTGCCCGGCGGCGATCCGCGGCGACTTGATCCAGGCCTTGCCGAAGTCGATCGGGTACGTTCCCTCCTGCTCGGCCTTCGACTTCGCGAGCGGGTCGGGGCCGTAGACGCCGATGACTCCGGTGGCTCCGCCCGCGCGGGTGGCGTCGATCACCTGGTTGATGGCGTAGGCCGGGTCCATGTCCTCGCCCTCGCCGCCGAGGCCGTGTGCCTCGGTGCCGACGTAGTCGACTGCGCAGTCGACCATGGGTTCGCCCAGGATGGCCTCGATCTGGTCGGTGAGCGCTGCGTCCTGGCTCAGGTCGATCGTCTCGCAGCCGTTCTTCTTCACCAGCTCCAGGCGGTCCTTGTTGTGGTCGCCGACGATGATGCAGGACGCCCCGAGGAGACGCGCCGCTGCTGCGCCGCAGCGGCCGACCGGGCCGGCGCCGGCGATGTACACGGTCGAGCCCGGCTTGGCACCGGCCTCCATGAGACCGTGGAACGCGGTGGGCAGGATGTCCGAGAGCAGCGCCAGGTCACGGATCTTCGCCATGGCCTGGTCCCTGTCCGGGAAGCGCAGGAGCTGGAAGTCGGCGTACGGGACGAACAGGTACTCGGCCTGGCCGCCGGTCCAGTCGCCCAGATTGAAGCCGTACGCTCCGCAGGCCACCTTGGGGTTCGTGGTCTCGCAGACGTCGGTCCGGCGCGCCCTGCAGTTGCGGCATCGGCCGCAGGCGACGTTGAACGGGACGGAGACGAGGTCGCCCTCACCGAGGAACTCCACGTCGGGGCCGACCTCGATGACCTCCCCGGTCATCTCGTGTCCCATCACCATGCCCTGGGGCACCGGGAAGGACCCTCGGTAGATGTGCAGGTCGCTGCCGCAGATGTTGGTGGCGACGATCCTTAGGATAACCCCATGTGGGGCCTTCTTCCCGTTCGGCATCTGAAGCTTCGGGAAGTCGAGAGACTCGACGCGCATGTCTTTCGGGTTCTGGAAGACGACGGCGCGGTTGCTGCTTGCCATGACGATCCCCTCTCCTGATCCAGGGCGAGTCGGCCGTGGGAGTGCCAGCGGTCATTTCAGTGGCTTTGTGACCTCGGCTTTTCCAACGTAGGGCTGCCACCCGACGTATGCACGCCGGAATCGGACCCTCTGCGCCCGCGCACCATCGCACAGGTCTTCTGAGTCGGGAATTCTGTTCAGATAACTCGCGAGGCGTTCCAGGTTCTCGTCTGCGGTCTTCGTCCACCCGTGGGGCTCGGGACCGGTGTTCCACGCGGGGATCCAAGATCGAATGCCCCTCTCCCATGCTGCCGCTTCTGTGGACGCCTGCCGTGTCTGATTGCCGGTCAGCTCGGCGAACCACCCCTCGACCAGGTCGAGCCGGGAGGAGCCGGTGGGCGTGAAGTGCAGGTGGAAGCGCGGGTGAGCCGGCAGCCAGGCCTTGATCACCGGGGTTTTCCGGGTGGGAACACACGATCAACGGCCTGAGAGCGGCGCGGGCAGCACACAGCCGCAGACATCTGTTCGGCTCCGCCGCGCCGGGTGTCGGCTACCGGTCGAATCAGTCGGGCTCAGCGGTCCGTCTCCACTTCGCCTCATCAACTTGTGCGGTACCCGGGATACCGCACAGGTTGACACAAACATTCCAACTCCGGGTGGATTGAGCGTAGTCAGGGCCTGAGTATTTTGTCTCCCAAGTCGATTCGAGGGGGAGAATTGAGGAACAAAATGCTCGTCGGCGCTCTCGCACTGGGGGCCGCTGTGGTGCCGCCCGCCGCATCCGCGGCTCCGGCGTATTCCCCGGCTTCTGTGAGTGCCGCCGCGGTCAGCTGCAACAGGAACCACGCTTATACCTTCCACGTGCCCGGCAGCGTCGGGTCCGGCCTCGTCTACCTGAACGTCGGTGGCGGCAGCCACAAGGGTGCCGAGGTCATCACGTGGCCCTGGTCGGGCGGCAAGGGCAACGAGAAGTGGTGCCTGACGCCCGGCCCCAAGGGCTACGGCTGGAACCTCCGCCCCTGGGACAACCGGAGCCTGTGCCTGGACGTGCCTGCCGCCCGCTACAAGAAAGGGCAGGGTCTCATCGTCTGGAACTGCAACAACGGGAAGAACCAGGTGTTCTACCTCCAGCCCGTCTCGACCGACGGCGGCACCTTCCAGTACACGATCATGGGACCGTGGGAGAAGCAGGGCCTGAAGATCCACCGCGGTGCGAACGGGCGCGGCAGCCAGGTCTCCTTGTGGCCGCATCTGAACCAGAACGCACGGTGGCAGTAGGCCGCGACCGGGCCGGCGCGCTCGGCCCGACGTGTCCCGGCACCAGCCGTTGCACGCATCGAGGGCCGGCGTCGGGAGGCAGGAGGCAGAACGCGTCCCGGCGCCGCCGGCCGGAGCATGACGGCAGCGTGCTGAGCAATTCCCTGCCCGCCGCACTGAAGACGGCCAGTACCAGGGGTCATCTCGTCCAGGCGTGATCATGCAGTCACGGCAGGAGTCCACCCACCACAGCCCGGGACCCGGCGCGTCCGGACGGCACGCCGCGACAGCGGGCGTACTCCGCGACGAGCAGCACCGGCGGCACGGCGAGAGCGGGTTGCGTGCGGGGGGTTCGTGAGCAGACCAGAGGGTGCTCTGTCGCGGTGCCCCCGCACGCATGAAGCCGCGCAGGCCGACTGCGCCGGTCGCTCGCCCGGCCGGGAGGCGGGCGGCGAAGTCGGCCGCCTCGTGGAACTTTCCAACGGGGGCCTCCAGAGGCCATCCAATCAGGGCTCTGGGCCGTACCGCTCAGGAGACATGTTCCAGCGGACGTTCACCAAGTGGAGGCGCCCCATGGCGATCTTCAAGGACCTTTACCCCACCAGGCACGACGACCACGGTGATCACGACGATCACCACGGACACGGACACGACGACCACTCGGGCCACGACGACGACTCGATGCGGGGTCGGCGCCGTTCGCACGACGAGGACCACGAGTTTGGCCACCACTACTGACAGGGGGTCCGGGCGGCCGGGCGGACCGATGCGTGAGGGAGTCGGTCCGCCCCTCCGCCGCGCTCTGCGGCATGGGGCGGCCCCGGGCGGGAAGCGGGACCCGGACGCCGTCGTCGAGGCCGCTCCGGCGCTGGCGCCGGCCTCGCTCCCGCAGGTGCTGCGCCTTGGCGCGGGGTGGGTGTGGCCGGGTGGCGCGGCGGGGAGTCATGCCGGAGTCCAGGTCGGTGGCCCGGCGCATCCGGTGGTCAGCGTCCCGGAGTTCGCCGCGGCGCCACCCGGACTGTGCGTCAGCCCTGACCCCGGACCGGGCCCGAACAGACTCTCTGCGTATGCCTTCTGGGCCGGCGCCCGCCAGACCGGTACGCTGCCGTGGATGGCCTGTGCCGTCGTCGATGCGGGGGTCGCACATGTCGAACACCATTCTTCTGCTCCTCTCCATCGGCCCGCTCGCCATGGTTCTGGCGATGATCGCCTCGCAGCGGGTGGGCGAGGTCAACGACGCCTATGCCGGGGAGGTCACCGGCCGGTGGGTGAGCAGTTCGACCGGTACCTACGGCCCCACGGGCCACTGCATGATGCGGATCCGCACCGAAGAGGGACGGGAGCTCACCATCAAGGTGAACAGCCGGACGTACCAGTCGCTCGGCGTAGGCGACCGGGTGGTCAAGGCGCCGGGTGCGCGCTGGCCGGTGCGGTCGGAGTAACTCCGGCCACGACTACGACGCGAAGCGGGAGACCGACGGCACCACCCAGCAGGTCCCCGACCTCTTACGCGACAAGGCCCGCCGATTCCCGGGCCGTCGTGCGGAGCCGACCGCGGCCGTGGTGGACGCGCAGAGCGTGAAGACCTCGGCAGACGTCGCCGAGACCAGCCAGGGCATCGATGCCGACGTGGAGCAGCGGCCGCAGTCCAGGGGATTCGAGCCGCTGCCGAAACGGTGGGTGAGGGAGCGGACCTCCGGCTGGCTGATGCAGCACCGCCGCCTGGCGCGGGCCCACGAGGCCCTGCCGCACAGATCCCGGACGACGATCCACTGGGCCATGGCTGACAGAACGTCCCGCGAACTGACCGGAGAATCGACACCGTTCCGGCGAATCGCAACAGACTTCGCTGCCCGGAAAGCCGCCCTTCGGCGACCGCAGTCCGCTGGCGCGGGCAACCCGGAGCGCCGCGCACCCCCGGCACCCGGCTCACCCGCCGCGGCGCGGGAACCACCCGGACGCCCGTCGACGTCGTGTTCGACGCCATGGCCCGGCACCGCATCGCCCGACAGCGCTTCGACACCGTTCAAGGAGGCAGCGATGAACGCCCCCTGGGGTTTCACGGGCCCCGAGTTCCTCGGCCTGTACGCCGCAGGCTTCGCGGTCGCCGTGCTGCTCGGCCTGGCCGTACGGCAAGCAGCCCGCCGCTTCCACCCCGCCACGGAGACCAGTTTCGTACCGGACGTCTACACCATCGCCTGGATCGTCGGCGGGGCGCGCCAGGTGGTGAGTACCGCCCTCTTCGCCCTCGTCCAGCGCGGCCATCTGCGCACGGCCCAGGACGGCACCCTCACCTTCTGCGGCGGCGTCCCCGACGAACCGGTGCAGCGGGCCGTCCTGGAGGCCGCGCGGGCCCGGGAGGCCACCACCACCACGCTGGTGCACGAGGCCGCCCGCCGGCTGCCGGAGATCCGCCGGGTCGGGGACGCCGCGCGCGGGCTCGGTCTGCTGCCCAGCCGCCGACGGCGTCTGGCCGGGCGGCTGGCCGGGCTGCCGATGCTGGCGTTGATCGGGGTCGGCGTCGCCCGGGTGGTGAACGGCGTTCACCTGGGCCGCCCGGTGGGCTGGCTGGTGACCTTCCTGCTGGTCTCCCTCGCGGTGGCGGCGGTCTTCGTCTTCACACCGCCCCGGATCACCCCCGCGGGCTGGTACGCGGTACGCAACTCCGGAAGGTCCAGCCACCCGGTTCCCTGGGGGCCGGCCGACGACGGTCCGAAGGTGCCGGCCTCGGTACTGGCCGTCGCCATGACAGGCTGGGTCTACCTCCCCGATCCGACCCTCCGCTCGTCCCTTTTCAGCGGGTTCTCGTCCTCGTCGTCCTCGTCGTCCTCGTCGTCCTCCGGGGGCGGCTGGGGCGGCAGCAGCTGCGGCGGCGGGTGCGGTGGTGGCGGCGGAGGGTGCGGCGGTTGACGGCCCGGCTGGGTCCGGGCGTCGGCCGGCGGCCCGGACGGGTGTCGGGGCCGCTTCCCATGGCACTGTGCCTGTCCCCCACCCGCGCTCACGGAGCCGCCGGACGACTCACCGGCGCACCTCGGCCAACGTCGCCTGGCATCACAACCGCCCATCGAGAACGGTGAGTTGAGCGAGGTCCCCTAGACTCGCCGTGGTCGCACACTGGCACGGACGCATGGTGAGTGGGGGCTTCATGAGATACGCGGCGACGCGCAGTCGCACACGACGGGGATACGCGGTGCTGCCCGTGTGCGGGGTACTGCTCGCGGGGTGTTCCGGCTCGAGCGACGGCGCGCACCCGACCGGTCCGAGCGCCTCCTCCCCCGCCGTGTCCTCACCGGCCGGGCAGCGCGGCGGGACGGGTGACGCCACCGTGCGCTTCACGGTCGACCCCACGCGCGTTCCCACCACCCCGGCCGCCGCCCTTGCCCTGGTCCGCGCCGTCACCGCGGGTCCGGACAGCTATGGCCCGGGCTACGTCAGGCGCTCCCCGTACGAGAGCGACCCCGCCGCCTGGCCCGTCCTCGGCACCGACTGCGTCTGGCGGCAGAAGTCCCTGCCGGGCGACGTCCTGGCCACCTTCACCCGCCACAGCCGGCTGCCCGCGGCGGGCTCGAAGGGCGAGGTCCGCACCGCCGCCACCGTCACCCTGCACCGCACCGCCGCGCAGGCCGACCAGGAGATGGCCGAGACACTGGAGGAGGCGCTGCGCTGCCCCGACCAGCAACTGCGTGCCACCGAGCGGATCAGCGGCCTGAATTCGATGGGCTCCGGCTACGGCACGAACGGCAACACCTCCGCCGACGACTACCTCATCGAGATGGGCACGTACGACGATCCGGCGCTCGGCAAGGGGTCGACGTACTACATCTGGAACCAGGTCCGGCTCGGTCCGGTGACGATCGCCGTCGTCGTCGAGGGCGGCAAGGGCTTCGGCCAGGGCGACCTGCTGACCGTCCAGGCACGGGCGGTGGCCGGGATGGAGACCGAGGTGCGCACCGCACTGGGGGTCCGGAAGTGACCGACCGTTCCCTCCGCCCCTCCGACCCGTCGTTCGTCGGCGGCCACCGCCTGCTCGCCCGGCTGGGCGAGGGCGGCATGGGCGTCGTCTACCTCGGCCGTACGGAGGCGGGCGCGCTCGCCGCCGTCAAGGTGATCCAAGCCGGGTACGCGCACGACGAGGCCTTCCGCGCCCGCTTCCGCCGCGAGGCCGACGCCGCGCGACGCGTGGACAGTCCGTGGGTGGTCAAGGTCACCGGAGCCGACCCCGACGCCGAACAGCCATGGCTGGCCACCGTTTTCGAGCCCGGTCCGTCCCTCGCCGACGCGGTCGGACGGCACGGCCCGCTGCCCGCGCGGACGGTACGTCTGCTCGGCAAGATGCTGGCCCGCGCGCTCGCCGCCGTGCACGACGCCGGTCTGGTGCACCGGGACGTCAAACCGGGCAACGTCCTGCTCGCCGCCGACGGCCCCCGCCTCATCGACTTCGGGATCGCCCGCTCGCTGGACGGCACCGCGATCACAGCCGCGGACCTCGTCGTCGGCACCCCCGGCTTCCTGTCCCCGGAGCAGGCCACGGCCCGCGGCGAGCGCCTCGGGCCCGCGAGCGACGTCTTCTCGCTGGGGTGCGTGCTGGCCTACGCGGCGACCGGCCGGCCGCCCTTCGGCGGGGGCGCCGTCGACGCCCTGCTGTACCGCGCCGTCCACGACAGTCCCGATCTCGACGGCGTGGACGAGGAGGTGGCGGCCGTCCTGCTGCGCTGTACGGCCAAGGACCCCGCCGACCGGCCCACCGCGGCCGAACTCGACGCCGCCCTGGTGGAGGACGCGTCTTCGGGCACCGCCGAGTGGCTGCCCGCCGACGTCGTGCGCATGGTCGCCGAACGGTCGGCCGAGATGCTGGCCCTGCCCGAGATCGAGGCCACGCTCGCCGAGGCGCCGCCCGCGGCCGCCCCGTCGCGCCGCAGGTTCCTCGCCGTCGCCTCCGGTGGTGCCGCCGTGCTCGCCGCGGGCGGGGGCGCGGCCGTCTGGGCCGCCCGGCGCCGCGGCGGCAGCGGCAAGGGGCAGGCCGTCCCGCCCGGCTGGGCGCTCGGCGTGCAGGCCGATCTCAGCGGTGCCGGCCGGGAGGCCGGGCGGGCCCAGGAACAGGGAGCACGGCTCGCGGTGGAGGAGTTCAACGCCCGCCGTGACGCGCCGTTCACGCTCAGGCTGAAGACCTCGGACGACGCGGGCCTGGCCGGCCGTGCCGCTGCCGCGGCCCGTCGGCTCGTGGACGACCCGGACGTGCTGGCCGTGCTCGGCTCGAGCACCGACGGGACGACCCAGGCCGCACTGCCCGTCTACGACACGGCCCTGCTGCCCGTGATCAGCATGTCCGCCGGGCAGAACCTGTACCAGAACATACGTTCCTTCGTCCGCGGCCGCCCCCTGCACGGATCCGTCGCCATGAAGCTGGCCTTCCACCTGGAAGCGACCAGTGCGGCCACCCCCGTCGGCATCCTGCTGGACCGTACCGGCGGTGATGTGTCCTGGCAGAGCGTCCAGATGGTCAACCTCATCGTCCGGAAGTACGGCGACGCCACGCACCCCCGCGTCGTTCCCGCCGGAACGGCCGATTTCGGGCCGGTCCTGGACGAGATGCGAGGCGCAGGCATCAAGGCGTTCGTCTACGCGGGGCCGTTGGAGGGGGCGATCCGGGCGGCCAGGGGACTGGCCGGCTTCGACGGGCCGAAGTACGCGGCCGAACCCGCGCTCGACCCCCGGTTCGCCGCCGAGGAGAGCGCGGCGGGCTGGACGGTCGTGGCCACAGCGATCGGGCCCGGCGCGGCCCAGGTCCGCTCCTTCGCCCAGGCGTTCCACAAGCGGTACGGACGCCCGCCCGGGTTCTGGGCGGCCGAGGGCTACGACGCGGCGAACCTGCTGATACGGCAGCTCACCGCCCACGGGGGCAGGCGCCCGGCGCGCAGGGAGCTGCTCGCTCCGCTGAAGGCCGCCAGGTACCGGGGCATCACCCGGGACTTCGCCTTCGCCCCGCAGCCTCTGCAGCTCAGCACCCCCGCCAGCTTCGTCCACCAGGTACGCGACGGTGCCTTCCACTACCTGGGGGCCGCCCCTGACAGGGCACCGCGGCCGAAGGGGAGGTGACGTGCGACCGCTCACCGCGCAGGATCCCGAGTCGGTCGGCGGGTACCGCCTGCTCGCGCGGATCGGCGCGGGTGGCATGGGCGTCGTCTATCTCGCCCGTTCCGAGGGCGGTGCCCTGGCCGCCCTGAAGGTGATCCGCGCCGAACACGCCGCCGATCCGGCATTCCGGGCCCGTTTCCGCCGCGAGGCGCAGGCCGCCGCGCGGGTCGACGGCCGCTGGACCGCGCCCGTCACGGCCGCCGACCCGGAGGCGGCCGCACCCTGGATCGCGACCGCCTTCGTTCCCGGGCCCTCGCTCGCCGAGACCGTCGCAGAGCACGGGCCGCTGCCCGCGGACACCGTGCGGGCGCTGGGGGCGCGGCTCGCCGAGGCGCTCGCCGCCGTCCACGCGGCCGGACTGGTGCACCGCGACATCAAGCCGGGCAATGTGCTGCTCGCCCTGGACGGGCCCCGCCTCATCGACTTCGGCATCGCCCGCGCCGGCGGAGCCACCGCCCTGACCGCGACCGACGCTGTGATCGGCACGCCCGGCTACCTCTCACCGGAACAGGCCCGTGCCCGCGACGAGGAGGTGGGTCCGCCCAGCGACGTCTTCTCCCTGGGGTGCGTCCTCGCCTTCGCGGCGTCCGGCAGGCCGCCCTTCGGCGGCGGAACGGTCCCCGCAGTGATCTTCCGCACCGTCCACGAGGACCCCCGCCTCGACGGCATCACGGAGGAGGGCCTGCGGATGCTGGTCGCCCGCTGTCTCGCCAAGGACCCGGCCGCCCGGCCGACCGTGGCGGAACTGCGCACCGAACTCGGTGACTTCGGCACCGACGACTGGCTGCCGCCCGGGCTGCCCGCGGTGATCGCCGAACGCTCGGCCGAGGCGTTGCACCTGCCCGAGCCCGAGCGGCCCACGGTGCCCGGGACGCTGGTGGACGAGCCGCCCGCGCCGAGCCGCCGGCGCCTGCTGGTCCTGGGCGGCGCGGCCGCCGTCGTGCTGGCCGCCGGCGGCTCCACGACCGCCTGGCTGACCGGCCGCGGCAACGGGCCGTCCGCCGCCTCCCGGCCGCGCCGTACCGTCGCCGTGCAGGCCGACCTCTCCGGTTCCGGCAAGGCGCTCGGTACCTCGGTCGAGCGTGGCGTCCGGCTGGCGGTGGAGGAGCACAACGCGCGCGCGGACCGTCGCTTCGACCTGGTCCTCACGGTCCTGGACGACGCGGGAGACGCCGGCCGGGCCAGGGAGGTGGCCCGGCGCGTCGTCGCGGACGGCCGCGTGTGCGCGGTCATCGGGCCGACGTCCGACGCCACGGCCCTCGCGGCCGAGGGCCAGTACAAGAAGGCGTTGCTGCCGATGGTGACGGCCTGGGCGGGCTCGGACACGCTGTACGCCGCCGTGGACCCGGAGAACCCCACGTCGTCCGTGTTCCAGCTGCGCCCTTCCGACACCGCGATCGGCGCGCCCCTGGTCCGCTATCTCACGAGCCTGCGCCCGGCCCGCCGCACGTTTCTCGTCGAGGACCAGGCGGCCCGGGACTACAGCTGGCTGATCGCCCACACCCTGGTGACGGCCACTCCGTCCCACGGCACGGTCACCCGGCACCAGGTCGCCGCCGGCGCCGACGACTTCGGCCCCGCCGTCGCCGCCGCCCTCGCGGCACGAGCCCAGGCCGTCGTCTACTGCGGCGACTCCCCGCGGCGCGCCGCCTCCTGCGCACGGGCACTGCGGGCGGCGGGGTTCACCGGCACCCCCGCCGCGACCCAGGCCGTCCTCACACCCGACTTCCTGCGGGCGGCCGGCCCGGCGGCCGAGGGGTGGGTCTTCTCGGCGACGTTCGTGGACCCGGCCCGTCTGCCGGCGGCCGCCGGTTTCGTACGGTCCTTCAAGAAGCGGTACGGCGTGCGGAACGTCGGTCGGGGAGCGGCCGAGGCGTACGACGCCCTCGGTCTCGTGGCGCACGTTCTCGCCATCGCCGGAACGGACCCTGTGGACCGGAGCAACCTCACCCGGCGGCTGCGGGCCGGGTCCTACCGGGGCATCACCCGGACGATCGCCTTCCTCCCCGGTACCGGGCAGGTGAAGGAGGAACCCGGGCTGTTCCTGTGGCGCGTGGACCACGGAACGCCGCGCTTCCTCGGTCAGTACCAGGAGGTGAGGGTCTAGTCCAGGGGCGGCGGCCACCACCTGTCAGGTCCCGTCCATGTCCTCGTCGGCCGGGCGGGTCCGGTCCTGCCGTTCGACATGGCAGACCACTTCGTCTCCGAGCAGCCCACCTGCGAGGGCCGGCAGACCGAGGGCCTGCTCGGTCGCGCCCGGCGGAGCTGACAGTCGGTGAACTCGCCACCGGCTTCTGTGCCTCCACCTCCTCGACGTACCAGCAGGACCACCGCGTCGGGAACCCTCCCAGGTCCCCGGCGCCCGCTCTCCGGCCCGCGCGGTGGCACTCACCGGCAGCACGGCGCTCGCCGTGCTCTTGCTGACCGGAGTGGCTCACCGACGGGCCCGGCGCGGTCGATGTCCGCCGACGGCGAGGGGTGGCGGTGCCCGCTTCGGCGGTGCGGCCGTTCGCACGTGGGGGGGGCGCCGCGGCGGTCTCCACTCGCAGCGCCCGCCGGACGGCGGTGCCGTCCTGGCTTGGCTGGTGCGCGGAGCACGGCTACGACGGGCCGGCGGTCCCGGCCTTGACGAAGCGGCCGGCGGTGCCCGAGTCCGGGGCCCCGGCCCGCTCGGTACCGGGGCCGGGCATTCGCGACAGGGTTGCCGGTGCAGGGGGTCACAGAACACGACGTCGACCTGAGCTTGCTCTCAGGAGCTGGTGCGTGGGGGTGGGGCCCACCGCCGCCGGGTGCGAGGCCGCCGGCAGGGCGGTGTGGCGCTGCTGGTCCCGGAGACGTACGACATCGGCCTGGCCCTGGTGGTGAACCCCGGATACGAGGCCCTGGCCCGGGCCCGGCTCAGAGTGTCAGACCGAGCGAAGCCTTCAGGCCCTCCGTCCCCGCGTCCGTCACGTGGACCACGCGCGGCGACGCTCCCCGGCGCACCCAGCCCAACTCGAACAGCCGGGACGTCAGCTTCGCGCCGAGTCCGCCGGCGAGGTGGTGTCGGTGTTCGCTCCAGTCGACGCAGTAGCGCACCGCGGGGCGGCGCGGCGGCAGCCGGTCGGTGTCGACACCCAGTTCGCGCAACTGTGCCCGGCCACTGGCCGTGAGTTCGTAGCTGATGTCGCTGCCGTAGGAGGCGGGCCGGTCGCGCAGGGCTTCGTCGGGGCGGTGGATACCGTCGTACCCGGTCAGCACGCCGCGGTCGAGGAGCGCGCCCATCAGGGCGGTGCCGAGTTGTCCGGCCAGGTGGTCGTAGCAGGTACGGGCGCGGTGCAGGGCGCCCGCACGGTTGCTCTGCTTCAGTGAGGTGACGGGCAGCGCCGGCGCGATCAGGGCCAGGGCTTCGAGGGCGGCGCAGACGTCCGGACCGGCCAGGCGGTAGTTGCGGTGCCGGCCCTGCCGTTCGACCGTGACGAATTCACCCTCGACCAGCTTGGCCAGGTGCGCGCTGGCGGTGGCGGCGCTGACACCGGCTTCGTCGGCAAGGGCACCGGCGGGCAGGGCACGGCCGTCGGCCAGGCTCTTGAGCATGCGGGCCCGCGAGGGGTCCGCGATCAGCGCCGCGGCGCGGGCGATGTCGGTCTGCTGCTTGGGCGGCTCGTCCATCGTCAGCGCAGCATACATCGACACTTTGGTGTGCGACGAAGTATCCGGCTCGCATGATCTCTCCATGAGAGCAACGCACCTCGCCGCCCGCGGCGGGCCGGCCACGAGGCCGGCGGCCGCACGGCCCGCCGGCACCCGTCCGCCCACGCTCGCCATGGCTCCGTTGATCGCGCTCAGCCTCGGCTACTTCCTCGTCATGCTCGACGTCACCGTCGTCAACGTGGCCATCCCCGACATCCGCGCCTCACTCGGCACCGGCGCCACCGCCCTGCAGTGGATCGTCGATGGGTACAGCACCCTCTTCGCCGGTCTGCTGCTGCTCGGTGGCGCGCTCGCCGATCGCATGAGCCACCGCGGGACGTTCCTGGCCGGACTCGGCGTCTTCACCGCCGCCTCGCTGGCCTGCGCTCTCGCCGGATCACCCCTGCCGCTGATCGTCGGCCGGCTGGCCCAGGGCGCGGGTGCGGCCCTCCTGGTGCCCGCGTCCCTCGGTCTTCTCCAGGCCACCTATTGCGATCGCGCGGTGCGCGCCCGCGCCGTCGCCATCTGGGGCGCGGTCGCCTCGGTGGCCTTCGGCGCCGGACCCGTCGTCGGCGGACTGCTGGTCTCCGGCAGCGGCTGGCGCGCGGTGTTCTGGCTGAACCTTCCCGTCGCCGCCCTCGCGATCACCCTCACCCTGCGGCACCACCCGCCTTCCCCCCGGCCGCGGCACACGGCGCCCAAAGGGGACCCGCTCGGCCAACTCCTCGGTGTCTGCGGGCTCATCGCACTGGCCGGCGGCCTCAACGAGGCGGGCTCACACGGCTGGACCTCGCCTCTGGTGCTCTGCGCGTTCGGCGTCGGCCTCACCGCCCTGGCAGCCTTCGCCGCCGTGGAACGCACCCTCGAAGCACGCATCCCCGCAGGGGGCCGGCGTGCCCCGCTGCTCCCGCCGTCCCTGTTTCGCTCCCAGGTCTTCACCCGCACCGCAGCCATCGGCCTGCTGATCAGCCTCGGCTATTACGGCATGCTGTTCCTGACCACCCTGTACTTCCAGCAGGAGCGTGGCTTCAGCGCGCTGGCCACGGGCCTCGCCCTGCTGCCGTCGGTGTGCATGGGACTGATGGCCGCCCCGCTGCTCGGCCGGCTCACCGCCCGCACCGGTCCGTACGTGCCGATGACCGCCGGCCTCGCACTGGGCGCGCTCGGCTTCCTCGGCTGGCTGCCGGCCGGTCCCCACACCCCGTATCCCGTGCTGCTGTTCGCCTTGATCGCCACCGGCCTCGGCCAGACGCTGACGGCTCTCGCCGCCACCGCCGCGATCATCGACGCCGCACCCGCCGGGGGCGCGGGTATAGCCTCCGCCGTCCTCAACGTCGCCCGGCAGATCGGCAGCGCCGTCGGAGTGGCCCTGTTCGGCACCTTCACCGCCACAGCATCGGACTTCACCGCGGGACTGCGGCTGTCCACCGGCCTCGCCGCGACCGCATTCGCGACCGGCGGCGTGCTCGCACTCACCGCCCGCCGCCGTGCCGAGCGCCCCACCCCGGACGAAGCGCCACCGGTCTGACGTCCGGCAGGCTTCGAGAAGCCCCTCAGGAACCCCGAAGAACTCCTCTCAGAACAGGACACGCGACCATGACCGACCCGACGGAATCCAGGCCGACCGGACCGGCCAGCCCCACCGCCGAGGTGCTGCACTACACCGCCTTCCCCGCCGGCCCCACCGGCGGCAACGGGGCCGGGGTCATCCTCGACGCCTCCGGCCTCGACGACGCCGAGATGGTGGCGATCGCCGCCGAACTCGGCTACTCGGAGTCCGCCTTCGTCACCGCCGGACCCGACCCCGACGACGGCCGGTCGTTCACGCTGCGGTTCTTCAGCCCCAAGGCCGAAGTCGGCTTCTGCGGCCACGCCACCGTCGCCACCGCGGTGGCGCTCGGAGAACGCCTCGGCGAAGGTGAGTTCGGCTTCCACACCGCCGCGGGCCACGTGCCCGTCACCGTCCTTGAGGACAACGGCACACTCAAGGCCACTCTCACCAGCGTCGAGCCCTACGTGCACGACGCCGCCCCGGCCGATGTGACGGAGGCCCTGGCGGCGCTCGGCTGGCAGCCCGGCGAACTCGATGCCGCGTTGCCTGCGAGAATCGCCTTCGCCGGGGTGCGCCACCTGGTGCTCGCGGCAGCGACCCGCGAGCGACTGGCCGACCTGGACTACGACTTCGACCGGCTCATGAAACTGATGCGACGTCTCGACCTGACGACGGTGCAGCTGGTGTGGCGGGAAACGCCGACCGTCTTCCACGTCCGGGACCCGTTCCCGGTCGGCGGCGTGGTGGAGGACCCCGCGACGGGCGCCGCGGCCGCGGCCTTCGGTGCCTACGCCCGCGACCTGGGCCTCGTCCCGGCGAACGCGAGGCTCGTCCTCCACCAAGGTCACGACATGGGCCGCCCGTCACTGCTGGAGGTCGACCTGCACGCCGGCGACGCACGGATACGTGTCACCGGAGCGGCGAGCCGCATTCGGCAGGACCGGCAGCTCCGGGGAGCGGAGTGAGGGGAACGTACCGCCCCCTCCCCTACGGCGACGGCGCCCCGCCGTCGCCGGGCAGCCCACTCGGGTCGCGCCCTGCCCGCAGTTGCGCGACGCCGCGCCCCTGGGCCCCGTCACGGAGGCGATCCGGCGGCCGGGCTTACCGCTCGCCGTCCTCGTCGCCACGGTGATGGAGGGCTACGCGGACCGTTCCGCCCTGGGTGAGCGCGCCCGGGAGCCGGGCACCGACTCGGGCATCGGACGGCCGGACCCCACCGCCCGGGTCTTCGACTCGCCCGTCCGACCACCGGCAGGGCCGATGGGTTGTACATCCGGCGTCACGACTCGGTGCACGGCCGGCGCCACGGCCCAGTCGCACGACGCTCCGCGGCCGGCATGCGCGACGCACGCTGCCGATCCCCCACCTGCCCGCCGCGCTCGCCGACGCGGACTCCGCGGACGTCTTCCGCACGGCCGGGGAGGTGTTGCGCACGGCTGGGGCCGTGATCCGGCCTTCCCGAGGGCATCGGTCCATGGCAGCCGGCGGCCGGCACAGCCAAGAGAACGGTGTTTCGTCATCGAGGGAACGCCGTTCTCCCAGCGGAGGGGCGGCCGACCGATCCGGCTGACACCGCCGGGAAGAGCAGTCAGCGCCCGTCGGCGCTCCCGTCTCGCCGTCCTCCCCGGCCTGCCCGAGTCGCCGGCTCGGCACGGGCTCGACAGCAGTCCCGGCAACGGGATGTGGTGTGCCTCCACTGGCGGGCCTCCGGCCTTGGTGCAAGCGTAGGAACCTCCGGGGCCGCGGCCCACGCCATGGTCCAGCTCGGAACCCACGTTCCGGGCAGCGAGCAGCTCACGCGGTTTGCCTGACACGGGTCGGTCAGCCCGAAGGGACCGCGGGCTGGTGCCGGTGATGCAGGGAAACCTGCGGTGACAGTCTTCGGGTGCGCGGGAGAGTGTGTGTGAACGACATCGCTGTTGCCGCCGGCTCGTATCCCGTCACGGTCCTGGCGCGTGCCGCGACAGAGGGAGACCTGTCGGCGGCACGGGCCCAGATGGGCTTCTCACTGGCCTGGCACATCGTGGTGGCCTGCCTCGGCGTCGGCCTGCCGGCGCTGACCCTTCTCACAGAGTGGCTGGGTATGCGCAGGAACGATCCGGCGTTGCAGCTGCTGGCGCGGCGCTGGGCGCGGGCCATGGGCGTGCTGTTCGCCGTGGGCGCGGTGTCCGGCACGATCCTCAGCTTCGAGATGGGGCTGCTGTGGCCCGGGCTGATGGGACGCTTCGGCCAGGTGATCGGACTGCCCTTCGCGCTGGAGGGCATCGCCTTCTTCATCGAGGCCATCTTCCTCGGCATCTACCTCTACGCCTGGGACCGCCTGCCGCCCCGCAAGCACCTGCTCATGGGCATTCCCATCGTGGTCGCGGGCACCGCCTCGGCGTTCTTCGTCGTCTGCGCCAACGCCTGGATGAACCAGCCCCGCGGCTTCACCCTGCGCGACGGCAAGGTCGTCCACGTGGACCCCTGGGCGGCGATGCTGAACCCGGCGAGCCCGCCCCAGACGGTGCACATGATCCTCGCCGCGTTCATGGTGTCCTCCTTCCTGACCGCCTCCGTGTACGCCGTCGCCCTGCTGCGTGGGCGACGCGACGCCTACCACAAGGCGGGCTTCGCCATTCCCCTCACCGTCGGCGCGGTCGTCGCCCCCTTCCAGATCGTGGTGGGCGACTGGGCCGCCCGTTTCCTGGCCGACTACCAGCCGGTGAAACTGGCGGCCATCGAGGGCGTGTACCGCACCGGCTCCCATGTGCCGCTGACCATCGGCGGCATCGCGGGGCGGGACGGACTCAAGTACGGCCTGGAGGTCCCCGACGGTCTCTCCCTACTGGTCGGCTACCGCACGGACACGGTCGTCAAGGGACTCAACACGGTGCCCCGCAGCCAGTGGCCCGCCGTCACCGGTGTCCACTGGGCCTTCGACCTCATGGTCGGCGTCGGCTTCTTCCTGCTGGCCCTCGGCGTGTGGCTGCTCCTGGCGTGGTGGCGCACCCGGCGCTCGGGCGGTGAACTCCTCGACCGGCGCGGTAGCCGCCTGCTCCTGGTGCTCGTCGCTCTCGCCGGACCGGCGTCCGTGGTGGCACTGGAGAGCGGCTGGAGCGTCACCGAGCTGGGCCGGCAGCCGTGGATCGTCTGGGGTGTGATGAGCGTACGGGACGCCGTGAACCCCGCGCCCGGCCTGATGGCCGGCCTGTGGCTGGTGCTGGCGGTGTACGCCGCCATGACCGTCGCCACGGTATACGTACTGCGCCGCCTGGCCCGGGCAACGGCCGTTCCGGCCGCACCGCAGGAAGCGGACGTGCGGGGGTATCCCGTGGTCTGACGCCACAGCAGGGGGACCTCCGAAGGACCGGTCTTCCTTCGGCCCCCAGCCCGACTCCACCGCCAGCGAACCGCAGCCGTCCTGGGAGGCACCGTGCTCGCCGACACCGCCCTCGCCGTCATGTGGATCGGGCTGGCCTGTTACGCCCTGTTCGGAGGCGCCGACTTCGGCGCCGGCGTGTGGGACCTGCTCGCCGGCGGCGCACGCCGGGGCGATGCCCAGCGACGGCTCATCGAGCACAGCATCGGCCCGATCTGGGAGGCGAACCACGTCTGGCTCATCTTCGTGATCGTGCTGCTCTGGTCCGGTTTCTCACCGGTCTTCGCCGCCGTGATGTCCACTCTCTACCTGCCACTGACCCTCGCCGCCCTCGGCATCATCGCCCGCGGCGCCGCCTTCGCCTTCCGCAAGGCCAGCACCGAGCTGTGGCAACGCCGGCTCTTCGGTGCGTGCTTCGCCATCTCCTCGCTGCTCACCCCCTTCTTTCTCGGCGCCGTCGCCGGCGCGGTCGCCTCGGGACGGGTGCCGGCCGGCCTCGCCGAGGGCAACGTGATCACCAGCTGGCTCAACCCCACATCAGCGCTCGGCGGTGTCCTGGCCGTCCTGACCTGCGCGCATCTCGCCGCCGTCTACCTGTGCGCGGACGCCGACCGCGAGGGCGACGCGGAACTGTCGCGGGCCTTCGCCCGGCGGGCCGTGGTCAGCGGACTGGCGAGCGGAGGGATCGCCCTGGTCGGCGTCGCCGTGCTGCACGCCGACGCCCCCCAGCTGTTCCACGGACTCACCCACCGGGCGCTGCCGCTCGTCGTTCTCAGCGCGGTCAGCGGTCTGGTGGGCCTCGGCCTGCTGACGCGGCGGCGATACGTCGCGGCTCGGGGAGCGGCTGCGCTGGCCGTCGCCGCGATCCTGTGGGCATGGGGCGTGGCGCAGTACCCGGCCATGCTGGTCGGCAGCCTCACCGTGGACCAGGCCGCCTCCCAGCCCGCCGTCCTCTCCGCCTGCCTCATCGCCCTCGCCTGCGGCGCGGTGCTGCTGATCCCGTCCCTGTGGCTGCTGTACGGGACCTTCCAGCGGGCACACACCGCTGACGCCCCGAACACGCACGGCCGCACCTCCCCACGATGACTTCGCCGAGCGGGCTGTGTCGTCCCTGACGCAGAAGCTCAGCCGACTGAGGTGGTCACGCCTCCTCGGCCTGGCGGACGCGCCACCTTAAGTCTCTTCTGCCGCTGCCTGGCTCGTTCCGGCAGCGCGTCGAGCCGGGAACCGTCCAGCCTCTCGCCGATGGCGCTGAGCCGGCGCGGAGTCCGCCAGCCGGCCGCCTTCCCCTCGGCCCCGAGCCGCAGGGCTTCCATCCAGCACGGTGGCGAGGGGAAGGGCGTACCAGGTGGCCGTCGGGCTTCAGCCGAGCAGCCTCTCACCCGCCCGGCCCACGCACACCTGGCGCACCACCGTGCCCGGTCGGTGCCGCCGACCGGGCACGGTGCGTGCCGGACGGACCACGCGTCCCGACCGGGACTGCGGACGCCGGAAGGCGACTGCCCTCCGCCCTGCCGTGGAACGGTGCGTCCACCGCCTCAAGCAGTGCGTCACGGTGTGAGGACGACCTTCTCACAGTGGTCCTTCTTGTTCTTGAACAGGTCGTAGCCGGTCGGTGCCTCGGTCAGGGCCAGCCGATGGGTGATGACCCGGGTGGGGTCGAGCTTGCCCTGTTCGATCAGACCCAGCAGCGGTTTCATGTACTTGTGCACGTGGCACTGCCCCGTGCGCAGGGTCAGGGACCTGTTCATCCAGGCGCCCGCCGGGAACTTGTCGATCATCCCGCCGTAGACGCCGATGACCGACACCACGCCGCCGCTGCGGCAGGACAGGATGGCCTGGCGCAGGGCGTGTGGCCGGTCGGTCTCGGAGCGGACCGCCTGCTTGGCGCGGTCGTAGAGCTGGACGTGGGAGGCGCCGTGGGTGGCCTCCAGGCCGACCGCGTCGATGCACTTGTCGGGGCCCCGGCCGGCGGTGAGTTCGAGCAGTGCCGACCGTACGTCGGTGTCCTCGAAGTTGATGGTGGTGTAGCCCTGGGCGGCGGCCATGTCGAGCCGGTAGGTCTCCTTGTCGATCGCGATGACCTTCTCCGCGCCCAGGACACGGGCGCTGTCCATGGCGAACTGGCCGACCGGACCTGCGCCCCAGACGGCGACGACGTCACCTTCCTGGATGTCGCACATGTCGGCGCCCATGAAGCCGGTCGGCAGGATGTCGGACAGGAACAGCACCTGCTCGTCGGTGAGATCCGACTCGATCTTGAGGGCGTTGGCGTCGGCGAGCACGACGCGGGCGTACTCCGCCTGGCCGCCGGCGAAGCCACCGGTGAGGTGGGAGTAGCCGTAGATGCCGGCGGTGGGGTGGCCGAAGAACTTCTCCGAGATGCCCGCGTTGGGGTTGGTGTTCTCGCAGCACGAGTACAGCTCCGCGCGGCAGGACGCGCAGGCTCCGCAGGCGATGGGGAAAGGCACGACGACCCGGTCGCCGACGCGCAGTCTGTCGCCGCTGACGCCGGGGCCGACCTCGACGACCTCCCCCATGAACTCGTGGCCCATGACGTCGCCCTTTTCCATGGTGGGGACGTAGCCGTCGAGCAGATGGAGGTCGGAGCCGCAGATGGCCGTCGAGGTGATCTTCACGATGGCGTCCCGGCTGTTCAGGATCGAGGGATCGGGGACGTCCTGCACCTCGACCGAGTTGCGTCCCGTCCAGCAGTTGGCCTTCATGCCAGGGCCTCCTTCAGTTCGTCGGCGGTCAGGGGGCGGGCCGGGTGCTGCGGGAACTCGCCGCGGGCCCGCTTGCCGCCGGGTGCGCCCTCGGAGCGGACGACCTCGCCGGTCTCCGCGATCTGCTTGAAGCGGCGCAGGTCGTCGTCCAGCTGCTGGTGCGGTTCCTCGCCGAAGGCGCGCGCCACGGCCTTGCCCAGCGCCCCGCCGGGCAGGTCGTAGCGCAGGGTCACCCTGACCTCCGTGCCCCGGCCGCCGGGAGCGGGCACGAAACGGACCTCGCCCGAGTTGTCGATGTCGGCACCGTCCACCGACCGCCAGGCGACCAGCCGGCCAGGGACCTCCTGCGTGATCTCGGCGTCCCATTCGACCGCCCTGCCGAGCGGCGCACCGGCCCGCCAGTGACTGGTGCGCGGGCCGGTGACGCGCACCTCCTCCAGGTGCGCCATGAAGTCCGGCAGGCGCTCCAGGTCCCGCCAGAGGGCGTACACCTCGTCCGGGGACCGGGTGACGGTGGTGGCCGCGGTAAGTTCCATGGGGGTGCTCCGACGGGTGCGGGTCACGGCCGCGTACACGTCCGTGGTCGTGATGGCGGTGACCGCGGCGGTCGCGGCGGCGGTGCGGCCGAGGCCGCGACCGTTGTGGTTCTTCAGGGCCCGGGCCAGCATGGTCAGATCCATGAGGTCGCCGCCGACGCGGCCCCAGAGCCAGGCGGGGTGCGGCCGCCCGAGTAGTCCGGTCGCCGCCGCCAGCTCGCGCACACCGACGGCGGTCGTGGCGGAGCGGTGCCGAAGGGCGCCGTCCACACCCAGAGCACGGGCGAAACCCGCCGGGGCGACGACCTGGGGCACGCCCAGGAGCGCGCTGGCCCAGCCGAGGCCGCGCACGAGCGGATCGCGTTGCAGGCGGGCGGTAGAGCGGGTGTCTGTCTTCATGGGGACTCCCCACGGTGGGATGGCCGACGGCTCGAATGAGAAAGTGCCGGGTGCGGTGGAGCAGACAAGGCCGGAGTTTCCGCCTGGGCCGCATCCAATCCTCGACTCCGGTCAGTCGCCGGACCGGCGGCACGGTCGTCCGCTCGCGTCCGTCACGTGAGGCGCTGTCCTCGCTGCCGCCGACCCCTGCGGGAGAGCGGCTTCCGGACCGGGTCGACGCCGTCCAGCAGGACGAAATCCCGGGCCTCCACACCCTCGCCGCAGGCATCGCACGCGAGCAACCGCCGTCGCGGGTCTGTCCCGCGACGGCGGTTGCCCCGTGCTCAGCTCAGCTCAGCCGGGTGGTGGCGTAGACCTCGATGGCGTCGCGCTGGTACGCGGCCAGACCCGGGGCGATCGCTTCGTACGCGGCGCGCCAGGCGTCGTTGTCCACGCACGAGCGGCCCATGGCCCGGTACTCGTCGACGGTCACGGTGCGCAGCGCGGTCAGGGTCCGGTACTGGGCGTCGATCTCGGACTGCACCGGCTCGGCGTCGACACGGTGCCCGGCGGCCATGAGCTCGGCCAGCCGGACCATCTGTGCCGTGCGCTCGCGCTGCCCGGCCTCGACGTCGTGCGGGCTCATCCCTGCGACCCGGCGGGCCACCGCCTGGGCGTGCTCGGGGAAGTCACGCAGGGACTCCTGGTACTGGGCGGGCGTCACGCCCTCGAACAGGTTCTCCGGTCGGTTGATGGTCATGGCTGTGCCGTCCTTCCTGGACTGTTCCAGTTCGGCGATCGTGCGTGAGACGGTGCCGGCCAGGGCGTCGAGGCGGTCGCGTTCGGCGAGCAGCCGCCGGCGGTGGCCGCGCAGGGCTTCCACCTCGTCGACCTGTTCGGCCAGGATCCGGCCGATCTCGGGCAGCCCCAGACCCAGGGCCCGGAGGACGAGGATCTGCTGCAGCCGCAGCAGCTGGAACTCCTCGTAGTAGCGGTGGCCGTTGGCCCCGATGCGGGCGGGCGGGAGCAGGCCGATCTCGTCGTAGTGCCGCAGGGTTCGGGCAGTCACGCCGGACATCCGTGCGACCTCCGCGATCGGCCAGTCCATCACCGTCTCCTTCACACATGTGTCGCCGGGCCGGCCTCTCCGGCCCTGTCCAGGACGGTAGAGGCTGCCGCAACGGCAACTTCAACCCCGCAACCCGTCCTCCCCGCAGGCGAACAGACACGAGCCACACCCCGACCGGAACGGACCCCGTCCGCTGCCGCAACCCAAGTGCATCCGGACCCCGGGCCGGAACCCCGATGCCTCCCCGACTCCCCTGGAAACGCCGTCGTCCCCTCCTGAACAGAGCCCATGCGCGGAGAGGGAGGGCGCGACCCCCTACGCACCCCCTGAGGCGACAGCCCGGCGCCACGCCGCCAGGGCGCCGCGGAGGCCGCGCCCTGGGCCTCGCACCGGTCGACTCCGCGCGAGGGCCTTCGGCATAGGGCCTGACCAGGCAGACTGGTGGAGGAAGGCGAAGGTCTGCTCGACGACGTAACGGAGTTTGGGAAGCTCCGCCCGTCGTCGGCGAAGTCGAGACGAGTGGCGTGCCTGCTACAGGTCGACCGCGAGGAAGTCCTCCAGGATGTCGACGAACCGCGCCGGCTGCTCCTCGGCCGGGTAATGACCGCAGTCGTCGAGGACGACCTCCGTGACGTCGTCGGCCGCCAGCCGCATCGTCTGGGCGGCATTCGCGCCGCTCCACAGCGCGCCGCCCACAGCGAGCACCGGCAGCGTCAGCCGGGTCGTGCCGCGCTGCTCGTTCTGCGCGATCGTCTCGTCCAGCGCCCGGTAGTACGCGAAACTCGCGCGCAGCGCGCGGGGGTCCGCGGTGATCGCGTCGACGTAGACGTCCACGGCGTGCGCGGGGATGGCGGTCCGTGTGGCGGCCTTGGTGGCGAACTGCCAGCCGAAGAAGAGCCGCTCCCGTCCCCGGACGAGTTCCTCGTTGAGGTCGGTGAGCCGGTTGAAACCGAACTGCCAGAGTTTCAGGTTGAGTTCGGCCGGGCCGAAGAACGGCGGGGACGGCGTGAGGCCGGGGATCACCGCTTCGACGACGGCGAGCCGGCCCACCCGCTCGGGGTGGTCGGCGGCCAGGGCGTATCCGGTCCACGTACCGATGTCGTGGCCGACCACGTCGAACCGGTCGTGCCCGAGCGCGGCCATCAACGCGACCAGATCGGCGGCCAGCGTGCCGGCGTCGTACCCGTCGTCGGGCTTGTCGGAGAGTCCGGACCCGCGCGAGTCGACGGCGACGACGGTGTGCTCACGGGCGAGTGCGGGCATCACCTCGCGCCAGGCGTACCAGGTCTGGGGCCATCCGCCGACCAGCAGCAGCGCCGGGCCGTCCCCACCGGTGACCGCGTGCAGCCGCACCCCGTTCGCTTCCACGAACCGGCTGGTGAAGAGGTCGAGGAACCCGTCAGGCAGCCGCAGGGAACTCAAGTTCGTCATGCCGACGACCCTACCCATCTTTGAACGATCGGTACAAGATGTGTAGGCTGACGGACCATGGCAGGCCGTAAGCAATTCGATGTGGACGAGGCGCTACGACGCGCGATGCACGTCTTCTGGCGCTGGGGGTATTCGGAGGCCTCGGTCGATCGCCTGACCGAGGGCACGGGCCTGGGCCGCGGCTCGCTCTACGGCACCTTCGGCGACAAGAGCGCGCTCTTCCGCAAGAGCCTCCAGCGGTACGCGCAGACCTACCACCCGCTGTACGAGCAGGCGCTGTGTGGCCCCCACCCGAGCCCGAGCACCGTTGTGGCCGCCTATCTGCAGGTCACCCTGAACCGCATCGCCGACCCGACGGTCCCGGACGGCTGCCTGCTCACGCTGTCGGCAACGCAGTTCCCAACCCTCGACACGGAGGGCCGGGCGATGGTCCGCGCCATGATCGACGGTTTGCGGACGAGTCTGGAGCAAGCCTTGCTGGCAGCGGGGGCGGGTGACCAGGAGGCAGCAGAGCTGGCGCTGTGCACGCTGGCAACGAACAAGTCTCTGGCGGTGCTGAGCCGCGCCGGCTTCTCGGGCGACGACCTGGCGACCGTCGCAGCAACCGCCGCCAGGAATGCCGGGGCTCCACCGAGTCGGTCAACGGCACACCGCGACCGACGAGATGCCCGCCCGCCTGTGTCAGGTCCGTGAGGAAACCGCAGACCGGTTGTGAATATCGCGATCCCTTTCCGTGTCCTTCACCACAGCACTGCTGCAAAGCGATGAAGCCGAGGTGTGGCGATATGGTCGGCCGATGTGCTGATTTGTGGCCCCACAGCCTCCGACGGGAGGGTTGAGCAGCTCGGACATCGGGTCGAGCCACCTGCGTGTGGGTGGCTTTATGATCGTCGACGAACTGCTGGCTCCGCGTCTGACCTCCTTTCGTCAACGCTTCTTGGCGACCGCGAACGTGGCCCTCTGAGCGGGTCGCATGACGGTGACGCGGGTGAAGAAGGGTGAACTCCATGGCTCTCGGGCTGCTCCGTCGTCGGCGCTCCCACGGTGCCTCCGGCGCCGGATCCAGCATCTCGGTCCCCCTGCCGCCCGGCGCCGGGGCGTTCGGCTTCGAGGTCCTCGACCCGATAGGTCAGCCCATGGGCGGAGCCGAGGTCACCGTGACCGCCCTGGACAGCCACCGGGTCGCCACGCGTGGCACCACGGATCCCCACGGCTACTTCATAGCGACACTGCCACCGGGCTCCTACAGCGTGATGATCGCGGCCGAGGGCCTGTCACCTGCCCGCGAGCACCTCGACATCGCCGCCGGCGTGGCGCTGCCCCCGGTGCGCGTCGCGCTCCAGTCCGCCCGCCAGGTGGAACTTCCGACAGCCGGAACCTGGCTGTTCGATCCTCCGCACACCGCGATCCGGTTCATCGCCAAACACGTGGGGATGGCCCATGTCCACGGGCGGTTCACCCGCTTCCAGGGCGGCATCCGCATCGCACCGAACATGGCCGACTCACACGTGTCGGTGCGCATCGACGCCTCCAGCGTCACCACGGGCAACAACACCCGCGACAACCACCTGCGTTCCGCCGACTTCCTGGACGTCGAACGCTACCCGCACATCGACTTCACCAGCACCCGGTTCGCCCACCGCGGCGGCTCCAAGTGGACCCTCCACGGCACGCTCACCATGCACGGCACCAGTCGCTCCGTCGGCCTGGACACCACCTACCTCGGGACGGTCAACGGAGGCTACGGCCAGGAACTGCGCTGCGCGGCTCTCGCGAAGGCCGAACTCCATCGGGAGGACTTCACCCTCAACTGGCGCTCCATGCTGGCCCGCGGCATCGCCGTCGTCGGTCCGACCGTCCAACTGGAACTGGACGTACAGGCGATGTACCGCACCCACGACACACCCACGCCACCGCAGTAGACCCTTCACACGGGGACGCCTGACGCGGATGCGGTCCGGCAGAGGTCGCGGTCCTCCCTGGGGTGCTGACCGAGGCCGTCCGGCAGCGCACCTCCGCATCGCGTCGTGGCTTCAGCGAGCCGAACCCGGCTGCCGGCAGCGGAGCCTCCGTCACGGAAGCCACGCCCGACCAGGCACTGCGGGCCCTGACCGGGCGAGTGACCATCGACCGCCCGCACAACGGCATCCGCGTCAGGCGCCCCCCGTGTGAGGGTCTGGGAATTCACCCAGCCGGGCTTGGGGCAGGGCGTCGGTGTCAGTTGACGGGCCGGCCGACGTGGCGGTCCTGTCCCGCACCGTGCCCGGCGGCCGCTGTGGCGACGCCGAGGACGGCCAGGGCGGCGAGCGGCAGTGTCCAGCTGTGCGTGACGTCGTGCAGGATGCCGAGGAGGAGAGGTCCGGCCGCCGCCACGAGGTAGCCGATGGACTGTGCCATGCCCGCCAGCGCCGCGGCTTCGCCGGGGCTGCCGGCCCGCTGGCTCTGGAAGGTCAGCGCCAGGACGAGGCTCGCGCCGCCGCCGAGGCCGAGCAGAGTGCACGCCACGACGGGCAGCCCGGGCGCGGCGACCAGGACGGTGTACCCGCCCGCCACGAGGACCGAGGCCCCGGCCGCCGTCCACCGCTGGTCGTGCCGGCCCCGGGTGAGCAGGGGCAGGAGGCTGCTGGACGCCAGGGACACCACCTGGTAGTAGAACAGCATCCAGCCGGCCGTGGTGCTGCTCGTGCCGCGGTCGATCAGGATGCTGGGCAGCCACGCGACGGCGGTGTAGAAGGCCAGGGACTGCAGGCCCATGAAGAAGGTGACCTGCCAGGCGAGCCGCGACCGCCGGGGGACCGGGCTGTGCGTCCCGCCGGTGGACGCCTGTGGCCTGTCCCCCCCCCCGCATACGGGGCAGCCAGGCCAGGAACGCCGCGACGGTGAAGACGACCCTTCAGGCCAGCGCGGTGTGCCAGGATCCCGGCACAGTGTGGGCGAGCGGTGCGGAGATCCCGGAGGAGACCGCGGCGACGACGCTTCGGCCCTGGCGGTGAAGACGCGGCCGCGGAGGCGTCCGGTCGTGATCGGCATCCGCTCGGCGTCGTCCGACGGGTCGGGCGGGGCAGCCTTCGGACACACCGGGGCGACCGGACATGGCTGAAATGCGGCCTGGGTTACCGTCCGGACGCGCATGCCGCGTCAACGGCGGCCTCGGCGTGCAGGCGGGTGGTGGCGAAGACAGGAACCGGACTGTGCTCCGGGCTGATGAGGAGCTCGATCTCGGTGCAGCCGAGGATGACGCCCTCCGCACCAGAAGCCACGAGCCGGCCGATCACCTCGCCGTAGGCCGCTCGGGACTCCTCCCGGACGATGCCGAGGCAGAGTTCATCGTAGATCACTCTGTGGACGACGGCCCGGTCGTCCGCGTCCGGCACCAGGACCTCCAGGCCGTGCCCGGCCAAGCGGTCGCGGTAGAAGTCCTGCTCCATGGTGAACGCGGTGCCCAAGAGCCCCACTCGGCGCAGACCTGCGGTCCGCACCGCGGATGCTGTCGCGTCGGCCAGATGCAGCAGCGGAATGTCCACCGCCGCCACCACCTGGTCGGCGACCTTGTGCATCGTGTTGGTGCAGATCAGCAGCAGGCCCGCACCAGCCGCCTGCAGGGAACGGGCGGCGTCGGCGAGCACTTCGCCGGCCTCGTCCCAGAGCCCGGCCACCTGCAGCCGCTCGATCTCGGCGAAGTCGACCGAATAAAGCACGCACTTGGCGGAGTGGAGGCCGCCCAAGCGCTCCCGGACCCGCTCGTTGAGCAGCCGGTAGTACTCGGCCGTGGACTCCCAGCTCATGCCGCCGATCAACCCGATGGTCTTCATCGCCCCACTCTCGCACGCACCTCGCTGGTCGCGGCCGTCCGGACCCGCGATCCGGTCCAGACGACCCCGCCGCCGTCGATGTCGTCAATGCCACGCTCCGGCGCATCGACAGCGAGCTCGTAGCCCGGCGCAGCGGGACGGGCGCCGCCCGCGTGCCGGGACCCCGCCGACGGCGTCCCCTCCCGACGAGCGTCGCGGCGAGGGCCCGCGGCGCTCGTCCGGCCGGCTGCTCGGGTCTGTCAGACGGGCGGTGAAACCGGGGTGGTCAGGGCTACCGGCGGGCTGCTGACAGGTGGCCGTCGAAGGTGATGCCGAAGGCGTTCGGTGCGGTCTTCCCGCACATGGCCCAGCGCGCCCGGGCGTGCGCTGGTAGGGCACGGCACGCAACTGGCGGCGGCCGGGCCCCGGAAGGGGGGTGCCCGGCCGCCGCGGAGATGAGGCCGACCCGTCAAGTCAGCATTCGTGCCCGGTTCTTGCGAGCCCGGTGGACGCCCAGACCGATGAAGCCGATCCAGACCAGAGTGATCAGACCGACGAGGGCGTCCGCACCCCACCCGTTGACGGCGTAGAAGTGGGTGGCGTCCATGCCGAAGTAGAGCGACGGGATGGCCAGCAGGTTGATGACTCCGACGACGACGGCACCGCGCAGGGCCCACCGCGGCACCGCCGGTGACGCGACTGTCCTGGACTGCCGCGCGGCACGGGCGAACCCGAGGAGGAACATCGCGATCCACAGGTGTGCGACCGGACCGTGAGCCAAGGCCATGGCGGCCGCCAGAGGGCCGTCCGTGGTCGGGTCCATCCCCCGGTCCGGGAAGGCCAAGGGAGTACCGGCCTCGAGCGAGGTGGCGAAGAGGATCACCGCGACGTAGGTGAGCAGCGACACGATGGCGAGCTGACCGACGATGGCGCGCCGGCCCGTGTCGTCCCGGGGAAGCAGGCGTGCCAGCGCAACCCCGAACGCCGTCAGCACCGCCATGATCACCAGCGTCAGCAGGCTGCGCGTCAGGACGTTCCACTCCGGGGGTGGTCCCGAGTAGACGAAGTACAAGGCCACCATCGGCACCGAGAGGGCACCCACCGCCATCCCCGCCCGGCCGGCGAACGTGGTGGTGGGCAGGTCCGGTACGTCGGCTTCGTGACGAGACGAGGCGGACTGGTTCCGCGTGGGCGAGGGCGTGGTCACAGGGACTCCCGGGTGACGTCGTCAGTGCGGAGGTTTCCGGTCTGGAGGCTGTGCGACGAACCGGCGCGCTTCCACTGGTCGCGGACGCCGTCCACGGACAGGAGTGCAGCGTTGACGAGGAGGGCGCTGCCGGGCGTCCACAGCCACCACGGACCGTCGAGATGAGTGCGGAAGACGCCCATCAGCAGCCAGGCGATGATCTGGACGGCGGTCGCGAAGGCGGCCACCGTGGTGACGGCGAAGCGGATCCGGGTCGTGGAGCGCTGACCGGTCGGATCGAGTCCGAGCAGCGTCATCAGGTATCGGCGAGGACGTGTGGTGTTCATGCCCTCAACGATGTCGGCCGGCCGATGCGCCGGGCGTCTGCCGATCGGGACCGATCGAGTCCACGAACGGCCGACGGTTTCTACGACTTTCGTTGACTGCTTCGTCGAGGCGAGCAGTCTAGGGTGGATAGGTGACGTCTCCTCCCCTCGCCGTCGCAGGCGGTCGCAACGACGGGATACCGGTGCGCCGCGGGCCGTGGATCGAGCGCGGTCGGTCGGCGTTGCTCGTTCTCTCCTCGTTCGCCGGTGGGCTCGCCATGCTGTTCCTGGTCCTCGAGCAGCGCCCGGGAGGAGGGTGGCGCGTCCTCGACATCTCCGTGGGCGCCGTCGCGAGTGTCGTGCTGCTGGTCCGTTACCGTGCTCCGGTCGTGGTCGGTCTCGTGCTGGCGGTCGCCGGGGCGTTCTGCGCCACCGCCGGTGTAGCCAACTACGTGGCTCTGTTCGCCGTGGCGCGCAGCCGGGGCACCGAACAGGCGTTCGTGGTGGCGCTGGCCGACATCGCGGGCGCCCTGGTCTTCTGGCTGCTGTATCCGGCCAACTCCGCGCTGAGTCTCACCGTGGTGGTCAACACCGCGATCGCACTCGCCGTCGTGGCCTGGGGCGCGCTGCAGCAGAAGCAGCAGGATCTGGTCGCGGTCTACCGGGACAGAGCAGCCCGTATCGAGCGCGAGCGAGAGCAGCGTGCGGAACAGATCCAGATGGCCGAGCGCGCCAGAATCGCCCGGGACATGCACGACTCGGTCGCGCACTACATCTCGCTGATCGCGCTCTACGCCGGCGGGCTCGCGGTCGCCGGGGACAACGCCAAGAATGTCGGCACGACAGCCGCGACGATTCGCACGACCGCGATCAGCGCACTCGACGAGCTGCGCACTGTGATCGGCATGCTGCGCGACGGCACCGTCGTGACCCCGCGAAACTCCGAGCACGAGCACACCGTCGCGGGATTGGTCGACGAAGCCAGACAAGCGGGTCAGTTGATCGTCGCGCACCTTGATCTGCCCGACAACAGCGGCAACACCGGCAGCACAGCCGCGGTGCAGGAACCCCCGAACGCCGAGCACATCTACCGCGTCGTGCAAGAAGGGCTGACCAACGCGCGCAAGCACGCCCCTGGCGCACTGGTGACGGTGAATGTTCGCCGCGAGGGCAGTGATGCCCTCATCACCATCACCAACCCGATCGAAGAGACCGAGTCGGCGTTGCCCGGAACCGGCGCCGGGCTGAGGGGTCTCGTCGAACGGATCGCCACCGTGGGAGGCGTCGTCGAACACGAGGTCGTCGACCGCGGTGAGAACACCCACGAGTTCCGACTGACCGCGCGAGTGCCCCTGCGATGACCAGCTCTCCACGTTCCGGCAGCACCCCCGGCGCATCCACGTCGGTGCTCGTCGTCGACGACGACGCGATGGTCCGCGCCGGGCTGTCGATGGTCCTGTCGGTGGACCCCACCCTCACCATCGTCGCCGAGGCGTCCGGCGGAGCCGAGGCCGTCATCGAGGCAACGCGGCACCGTCCCGATGTCGTGCTGATGGACCTGCAGATGCCGGAGATGAACGGCGTCGAGGCCACCCGCCGTGTCCGTGCGGCGGTACCGTCGGTCGCGGTGTTGATGCTGACGACCTTCCACCTGGACACCCACGTCCTCGACGCACTGCAGGCCGGTGCGAGCGGATACCTGCTCAAAGATGTCGCGCCGCAAGAGCTCTGCCACGCGATCCACCTTGCCGCATCGGGGGAATCCGCGTTCTCGGCGACGATCACCCGCCAACTCGTGGCACGCCACACCCGCACAGCCAACGACTCCGCCGGCGCCAGAGCCCAGCAGACATTGGAGGCGCTCACCGACCGGGAACGCGCCGTCGCCGAGGCGGTCGCCGAAGGCGCTTCCAACGCGACCATCGCGAAGGCACTCTTCATGAGCGAAGGCACCGTCAAGACGCACATCTCCCGCGCGCTCACCAAGACCGGCCTGGACAACCGGGTCCAGCTGGCACTCATGGTCTTCCAGGCCCAGCAGAACCACTGAGGGCTCGCAGAGAACCAAGGTGCCGCTTCCCGCGATGCGGCTCGTTGGTGTGATAACAGCGTCTCCGACGAGGTCCGTGGCCGACTTGCTGTGGGGTTCGGGATGTCGTCCCCGCATCTGCCCGAGCGGCAGCGGCGGCTGCTGAGGGGGCCGGGCCGGGCGGGCATGGCGGTATCCGGGCGCTCGCACGGGCGGACCGGCCTTCTGGCCCTTGCCGCGCTTCCCGCCGAGCACGCTCCACCAGTGGTTGTCCCGGCAGATCCGCCGTGCAGTGCGGTCCGCCGACGTCGCCCCCGCAGCAGGGGCGTCCCAGGCCCTCCACGTACTGGGGGGCGACGCCCCGGGCCGGTCGGGCTGCTTGGCGAGGTCCACGTCAGGGGCAGGGCAGCAGGTCGCCGGGCAACGGCAGCGCGGCGGGCATCGACCACCGGTGCTGGACCGCGGGTCGTCCGGAGTGCCGGCATCCACCGGGTCGTCCCCGACCCGGACGGTTTCCGCGCCGCCCCGCCCCACGGCGCTCCCCGTCCTGAACCGGGCCGCACGACCGGACGTCCGGCCCCGCCCGCCGCCGAACCGGCCGGCGGGGCCGCCCCACGCCCCCGTCCCACGCGTCAGGCGGGGCCGTCGTCCCCGTGGCTGCGGACGATCTCCTTGACCTTGGCCACCGCGAAACCCCAGCCCTGCTCGACGGTCGGCTTGGCCGGGACCGCGACCTCGTCCGGGTTGGTGAGCACGTCGAGCAGCACCGGCCCCGGCGTGTCGAAGGCGCGGCGCACGGCCTTCTCCAGTTCGGCCGGCTCGGTGACGCGGATGCCGGGGATGCCCATGGCCTCGGCGACGGCGGCGAAGTCCGGGTTGTCCAGCACCGTGCCGAACTCCGGCAGCCCGGCCTGCTCCTGCTCCAGTTTGACCATGCCCAGGCGGCGGTTGTCGAAGACGACGAGCTTGACGGGGAGCCGGTGCGTCTTCAGCGTCATCAGGTCGCCGAGCAGCATGCTCAGCCCGCCGTCCCCGCAGAAGGCCACGACCTGCCGCTCCCGGTCCAGGCACTGCGCGCCCAGCGCCTGCGGCATCGCGTTGGCCATCGAGCCGAGGTTGTAGGAGCCGATCAGCCGCCGCTCGCCGCGCATCTCGACGAACCGCGACAGCCACACCGTCGCCATGCCGGTGTCGGAGGTGAAGACCGCGTCGTCCGCGGCGAGCCGGTCCACCACGGCCGCCAACGCCTCGGGGCGGATGTCATCGGAACGGTTGTCGAACGTGGACCGCAGCCGACCGAGCAGCCCCTTGTCGTGCGACGGGTCGGCGAGCCGCGCCTGCCCGGTGCGCCACTCCTCGAAACGCTTCCTCGCCTTCTCCAGGTGTGAGCGGTCCCGCGCGCCGTCCGTCCCGGCCGCGGGGGCGGCGAGGTGGTGGAGCAGATCGCGGACGGTCGCGCCCGTGTCGCCGACGAGGCCGGCCTCGACCGGTACCCGCCGCCCGATGTGCGTCGCCTCCGTGTCGACCTGCACGACGGTCTTCCCTTCGGGATACCAGTCCCGGTACGGAAAGTCGGTGCCCAGGAGCAGCAGGGTGTCCGCGGCCTCGAGGGCCGAGGCGGCGGCCGGGTTGCCGATCAGTCCGGTCTGGCCGACCTGGAAGGGGTTGGCGTCGCCCTCGAAGCCCTCCTTGGCCTTGAGGGTGAGGACCATGGGCGCGGCCAGCCGGTCGGCCAGGGCGAGGACGTCCTCGCGGGCGTGGCGGGCGCCCCGCCCGACGAGCAGCGTGACCCGCTCGGCGCGGTCGAGGAGTTCGGCCGCCTCACGCACGGCGGACTCCTCCGGCCGGGTCACCGGCGGGTTCAGCGAGAAGCGGGCCGGGCGGTCCGTGGCCAGCTCGCGGTCGCCGAGGTCGCCCGGCACCGTCAGGACGGCCACGCCCTTGCGGCCGAACGCGTTGCGCACGGCCAGCTCCAGCAGCTGCGGCAGCTGGTCGGGCGAGGTGACGGTCGCGCGGAAGACGGCCACGTCGCTGAAGAGGGCGTCGTTGTCGACCTCCTGGAAGTAGTCGCTGCCCAGTTCACCGAGCGGCACCTGACCGGCGATGGCCAGCACCGGCGCGTGGCTCTTGGCCGCGTCGTACAGGCCGTTGAGCAGATGCACGGAGCCCGGTCCGACTGTGCCCATGCACACGCCCAGGGTGCCACTGAGCTGCGACTGGGCGCTCGCGGCGAACGCCGCCGCCTCCTCGTGCCGGCATCCCACCCACTCCACGCCGTCCGTGGTGCGCAAGGCGTCCGTCAAGGGGTTCAGCGCGTCTCCCACGACGCCGAACACCTGGCGCACGCCGAGTTCGCTCAGGGCGTCCACGATGACACGGGCGACAGTACGGGTCACTTCGGTCCTCCAGGTCAGACGGTTCAGACGGTGAAACGGTCGGGGTCGGCGGTCTTCCAGTCGGCCGCCCAGGCCTCGGGCGGCTCGGCGAGCAACTGCCCGGGCTCCAGCCACTCGTACAGTTCCTCGTAGGAGCGTTCGGTGCGGGGGTCGATACGCCGGCGGAGCATGTGCGGGCGCAGGTCGGCGGGGTCGGTGACGCCCATGGACGCCATGATCTCCAGGGCGCTGGCCACGGTCGCCTCCTGGAAGCGCCGCACGCGCGGGGCCTTGTCCCGCACGTCGAGCGCGCGGGCGCGCCGGGGGTCCTGGGTGGCCACGCCGCTGGGGCAGGTGTTGGTGTGGCACCGCTGGGCCTGGATGCAGCCGACGGCGAACATCATCGCCCGCGCGGCGTTGCCGTAGTCGGCGCCTTGGACGAGGCGTTTGACCAGGTCGGTGCCGGTGGCGATCTTGCCGCTCGCCCCGATCCGGACGCGGTCGCGCAGTCCCGCGCCGACCAGGGCGTTGTGCACGGTGAGCAGGCCCTCGGTCAGCGGGGCGCCCACGTGGTCGGCGAACTCCATGGGCGCGGCCCCGGTGCCGCCCTCTCCGCCGTCCACGATGATGAAGTCGGGCGCGGTGCCCTCCTCCAGCATGGCCTTGCACACGGCGAGGAACTGCTGCCGCGAGCCCACGCACAGCTTGAACCCGGTCGGCTTGCCCCCGGACAGCTCCCGGAGCCGGGCGACGGCGCGGACGAGTTCGCGCGGGGTGGAGAACAGCCTGTGGTACGGCGGTGAGATCACCGTCTGCCCCTGGGGCACGTCGCGCACCTTCGCTATCTCCGCGTTGACCTTGCTTCCCGGCAGGACGCCGCCGATGCCGGGCTTGGCGCCCTGCGACAGCTTCAGGGAGACGCACTTGACGTTGCCGTGCGCGGCCTTGTCGGCGAACTCGGCGGGGTCGAAGTCCCCGTCCCGGGTGCGGCAGCCGAAGTAGCCGGTTCCGATCTCCCAGACCAGGTCCCCGCCCGGCCGCAGGTGGTACTCCGACAGGCCGCCTTCGCCGGTGTCGTGGGCGAAGCCGCCCGCCGCCGCGCCGCCGTTGAGGGCGAGGATCGCGTTGGCCGACAGCGAGCCGAAGCTCATCGCCGACACGTTCAGCAGCGCCATGTCGTAGGGGTGGCGGCAGTCGGGGCCGCCGATCCGGACCCGAGGCGGCGTGCCCGGCGCCTGGCGCGGGGCCATGGAGGGCACCAGGTACTCGTATCCGGCCAGGTAGACGTCGCGTTCGGTGCCGTACGGCTGTTCGGCGTCCGTGCCCTTGGCCCGCTCGTAGACGATGGTGCGGACGTCCCTGTCGAAGGGGCGGCCGTCGAAGTTCCGCTCGATGAAGTACTGCTGGAGCTCGGGGCGGATCCGCTCCAGGAGGAAGCGGGCGTGGCCCAGCACGGGATAGTTGCGCAACACCGAGTGCCGGCGCTGGAGGAGGTCCCAGGCGCCCAGCAGGCCCAGCGCGAGGAGGGGCACGGCGCCGAAGCACCACCATGGCGATGCCGGCACCGCGGCGACGGCTGCGAGGAGGCCGAGTGTCAGGGTCAGGACGACGAGTGCAATGCGGGTCACCCTTGGCGCATTGCCCTCGGTCGGCCTTCCAGTCCTGTGGTTCGTCAAGAAACCCGTAAGGGTGGCGCACGCGGCCGACGGGCGCCCGGCGCCGGGCGCCGGAACGGAGCGGCGGGAACGCGAGGACCTACGGGCGACGCCACGCGCTCACGGGGCCCTCGGCCGCCGGCAGATCGCCACCGCTACCGTAGGCCGATGCCACGCCCCGTACCGTCGCAAGGTCGCGGCAGACCCTCGACAGCGGCTCACTTACCCGGACGCGACCGCTCCGCCCTTCCCCGAACGACAGGACGGCACCTTGACCACGGACCTCACACGTTTCGCGCACAGCATTTTCCAGGCCCAGCCGTTCAGCATGTTCCTGGGCGCCGAACTCACCTCCGTAGGACCGGGCTCGGCCGAGATCCGCGTCGTCAACCGGCCCGAGATCCAGCAGCAGCACGGCTTCGTGCACGGCGGAGTCCTCAGCTACCTGGCCGACAACGCGCTCACCTTCGCCGGAGGGCTCGCGCTCGGCGGTGACGCGCTCACCGCCGAGTACAAGATCAACTACGTTCGGCCGGCCGTAGGCGATCTCGTCGTCGCCCGCGCCGAGGCGATCGCCACGACCCGGCGGCAGGCCGTGTGCCAGTGCTCGGTCCACGTCGTCTCGGAGCAGGGCGAGGAGCACCTGGTCGCCGTGGCGCAGGGGACGATCGTGCGGGCGGCCAACCAGGAGGACTGAGCCGCAGAGGGGCGCGTCGAGCGGCGCGCCTGCCCTTGGTGCCGTGGTACATCATGAGGCGGCCCCGGCTCTCGCCCTGTTTCTTCCTGACCGTGGCCGCGTGCGTCCAGGTGTCCGATGTCGACGAGGTCTCGCCGACGGAGACGCTGAACGACGCCGGCGCCTCGGCGAAGACGGCGCCCGCCTCGGTGCCGACCGCGGCGGCGCCGGTGGCCGTCCACGAGCGGGTCCTGTTCTTCGCGTGGCGGATCGTCACGCCCGGCTTCGCCCAGTCGTTGTGCACGTCGGTCGCACGCCTGACGGCGTTCCTGGACGCACTGCCCGACCCGGGCGACCCCGACCTGCCGCCTCCGGCCGTGGGCGGAGTGCCCGCGCTGCCGGCCGACACGGCAGGGAGCCGGATGACGGCGTCGACACCCCCCTCCCGTACCGCCGCACGCTCCGAAAACTTTCGCAGCCCGGTACGCACATCGTCACGGCCACGGACGTGAATGGCCGGGACGAGGCGTTCTCCGTCTCCATGGTTATCCAGCCGCAACGACGTCGACGGCTTTCCTCGCAGCCAATCGAGCCCACGCAGAGGATCGAAAGTTTCGAAAAAAAATAGAAACTTTCTGGAACCGACCTGTTGACGATGTGTCATCAACACCTCAATCATGCGTGTCTGGGGCCGACGTCGGCCTGCTCCTCCCGATCAGAACGACCTCTGCTGGTCGGTACCGCACACACAACTGAATCCGCACTCCAGAGCTCCTGCACTCCCGTTCGCTCCGACAGGCCGGCACCAGCGCGTTCCTGGCTCTTCACGCGATGGAGAGCGCGACACCGCGCGGTGGTGCCCCGGACGAGCGGCGGCGAAAGGCCTCGTGCCTGCCTCGGAGTTCGCCCCGCCCCATGACCGCGGTGCCCGATGCGTCAGCGCTGCCCGGGCTCCGTTCCGTCCCGTCCGTCCGTCTGCCGCGTGGGAGCGAACCACGCGAACCCTTGCGCTTCAGTCCTTCCGTGATCCCTACTCGAGAGGAACAGACATGGGCTTGTACGCCCTTCCGGGACCCGGTGTCCGCCGCAAGATCCGCGGGCTGCTGTGGGCGCTGGTCGTCGGCGTCCTCGGTGTCGTGGCCGCGCTGGCCGCGCCGCCGAACGCCCACGCCGCCGAGGCCACGCTCGGCGCCGCGGCGAAGCAGAGCGGCCGCTACTTCGGCACCGCCATCGCCTCGGGGAGGCTCGGCGACTCGACGTACACCTCGATCGCGTCCCGTGAGTTCACCATGGTGACGGCCGAGAACGAGATGAAGATCGACGCCACCGAACCGCAGCGGGGCCAGTTCAACTTCAGCGCCGCGGACCGCGTCTACAACTGGGCCGTGCAGAACGGCAAGCAGGTGCGGGGCCACACCCTGGCCTGGCACTCCCAGCAGCCCGGCTGGATGCAGAGCCTGAGCGGCAGTTCGCTGCGTCAGGCGATGATCGACCACATCAACGGCGTGATGGCCCACTACAAGGGCAAAATCGCGCAGTGGGACGTCGTGAACGAGGCCTTCGCCGACGGCAGTTCGGGAGGCCGCCGCGACTCCAACCTGCAGCGCACCGGCAACGACTGGATCGAGGTCGCCTTCCGCACCGCGCGCGCCGCCGACCCGTCCGCCAAGCTCTGCTACAACGACTACAACATCGAGAACTGGAACTGGGCCAAGACCCAGGGCGTGTACAACATGGTCCGGGACTTCAAGTCGCGCGGCGTGCCGATCGACTGCGTCGGCTTCCAGTCCCACTTCAACAGTGGCAGCCCCTACGACAGCAACTTCCGCACCACGCTGCAGAACTTCGCCGCCCTCGGCGTCGACGTGGCCATCACCGAACTCGACATCCAGGGCGCCCCGGCCTCCACCTATGCGAGCGTGGTGAACGACTGCCTGGCCGTCGCGCGCTGCCTCGGCATCACCGTCTGGGGTGTGCGTGACAGCGACTCCTGGCGTTCGGACCAGTCGCCGCTGCTGTTCGACAACAACGGCAACAAGAAGTCGGCCTACACCGCCGTCCTCAACGCCCTCAACGGCGGCTCCACCACCACACCGCCGCCCACCGGGGACGGGGGGACGATCAAGGGCGTCGGTTCGGGCCGCTGCCTCGACGTTCCCAACTCCAGCACCTCGGACGGCACTCAGGTCCAGCTGTGGGACTGCCACGGCGGCACCAACCAGCAGTGGGAGCAGACCGACGCCGGCGAGCTGAGGGTCTACGGCGACAAGTGCCTCGACGCGGCCGGCACCGGCAACGGTGCCAAGGTCCAGATCTACAGCTGCTGGGGCGGCGACAACCAGAAGTGGCGCCTCAACTCCGACGGGTCCATCGTCGGCGTCCAGTCCGGCCTCTGCCTCGACGCCGTCGGGAACGGCACCGCCAACGGCACCCAGCTCCAGCTGTACTCCTGCTCCAACGGCAGCAACCAGCGCTGGACGCGTACCTGACAAAGCGACCGCGGTCATGGGGGCGGAGTGCTGACGGCCTACGGCACTCGTTCCCGGTTCCGGGGCCTTGGTCCCCGCACGTGCTCCGGCGACCGACAGGCCGCCGGAGCTCCCCGTCATCCGTTCGGCGGTCATCCGGCGGTGCACGCGAGTGGCCAGGCATGCGTGAGCACCGCCGTGCGGCGATGCTCTGAGCCATGGGCTGCGGGACGGACGGCGAGGGTGATGATCGTAACGGTGGTGTCGATGCCGGAGGCAACCGTCGTCCACACGGACGTCGCGGGGGCCCGGGAGCGGATGGGCGTGGACCGCCTCCTGTTCGTCGACGTCGAGCTGTCCCGGCACGCACCGGAGCAGGGCGCACCGCTGGCCGGGCAGCTGGGACTCGCCGCTGAGGAACTGCACTGGTTCGGCGACGAGGACGAGCCCGCGCGGGCCGACTTCCACGGGGACTGGGCCGGTTTCGTGGTCCCGGTGGTACACGGCGACGAGATCGCCCACGTGCACGCGGTGGTGACCGAACGGTTCCTGGTCACCGCGCACCACGGTCAGGCGGGTCTCGCGCAGAAGGTCGTCACGGCGCTGCGGAACGAACGGCCGTCCGACGCCGTGAACGTGCTCTTCCTCCTGCTCCAGGAAGCCTTGGGCACCTTCCGTCACGCCGCCGTGCACGGCCTGCTGCGGACGGAGGACCTCGAGGACGACATGTTCGAAGGCCGCAATCCGCGGCAGATCCACCTGCTGGCGCAGCTGCGCAGGGGCTCAGCCCAGCTGCACCACGCCCTGCTGCCCTACCTCCAGGTGACCGACGCCGTCCTCACCCGGCGGATGATGAACCCGTCCTTCCCCGAGGAACGACAACGGTACGCCCGGGAGTTCCAGACCGCCGGGCGGCTGGTGCTCGCCGACATCGAGTCCTTCCAGGACGCCACCCGCCGGGCCTTCGCCAGCTACTCCTCCCTCGTCGCGGGCGAGCAGAACGGAGTGATCAACCGGCTGGCGATCGTGTCGGTGATCTTCCTGCCGCTGTCGTTCCTCACCGGCTTCTTCGGTATGAACTTCACCTTCCTGAGTGACGAGTTGGAGACCAAGGACGAATTCTGGCTCCTCGCGATCGGGCTTCAGGTCGTCGTCCTGCTGGGCTCCCTGTACGTACTGCACCGCACCCGCGTCTGGCGCCGGGTGCTGGACTGACACCAGCCGTACGCCAACGGCCGCCGGACGCGTCAGGGAAGGTGGAACGGTGGTCCTGGGGCACAGCCGGAGGGGACGTTGTTGCCGCTGACGTCGAAGTCCGCGCAGGTCAGGAACAGGTGGTTGAACTTGCCGAGCAGAAAGGCGAGCGCACCCACGGCGACGGTGACGCCGACCGCCGTGAACCGTCGCAGCCGGGGAAGCTTGGCGTAGTCGGTCAGCAGCAGCTTCGACAGCAGCCAGGTCAGCACCGGAGCGCCCACCAGGGTGAGCACCATCTCGAAGTAGTGCAGCAGTGCCCAGCCGTCGCGTCGGGGCACCAGGATCGCCAGGACGATCCAGAGCGAGGGAAGCGCGAGTGCGATCCAGCCACCCCAGGGCAGCGCGCTTCTGTTGCGCAGGAACGCGCCGGAGAGGAGCACCGCTGTGGCCACGGCCCACAGCGCCAGGACGTCGTCGAAGAAGATGGCGCCGTACGCGCCCAAGGTGAACGCGGGCCACCAGATGACGAGCGTTCCTCCCGCCGACGCGGTCGCGAGGGCGCGCAGAGCAGGATTGATGCCGGAACGAGTGCGCCCCTCTTCCCGGCCCGGACGGTGGTGCTCACCCATCGTTCCCACTCCGACCGCTCGGCACGGACCAGCATGGCGGACCGTCGCATCCGTCCGGTCATCGCGTGGATCCCACCGTGACCGTGTGCGGCGGGACGCGGTGCGCCGATGCCAGCTTGCGGGACGAACCGCCCGCCGGCACGCCGGCCCGCGCAGACGGGTGGAACGCCCTCCACCGGCACGGGGCTGCTCGACGGCGTCGCGTCCGCGGTGGGTTCCGCTCCGGACCGGGTCGCCTGCCTCCGCGAGCGCAGAGGCCGCTCGGGCACGCGTGCCACCCCGCGCGGTGCACGCCCGACGGCGTCAGCCTTTCCGCCAGAGCCGGTGCAAGGGCGGGCTCGTGACCAGCACCGCGCCGACGGTCACCGTGAGGGAGATCGCGACACACACCACGATCAGCCAGGAAAGCACGGTCAGCACCATGCCGAGCGAGCCGTATTCGGCCAGTGCGCGGTCGAGCGCACCGGGTATGTAGAGCCGGGCTGTCACGTTCAGCGCGGTCGTGGCCGCCGCGGTGAGCAGTGCGCCGGGCAGGAGCCGCCGCCAGGGCACCCGGCCGGCCAGCAGGAGGTGCTGGGTCAGCAGCCACAGCCCCGTCGCGACGAGGAAGAGCAGAGGCGTCCCCAGCCAGAGGCCGACGCCGAATCCGTCCCGGACCGGTGCCTGCAGGAGCGTCACAGCGACCAGGAGCAGCAGCCAGACCACCCAGCGCCATGCCGCGACCCGGGCGCCGGCTCTGGGCAGTCGCCACGCGCGCTCGCAGACCCGGGCCATGGCGCGGCTGAAACTGGTCGCGGAGAGCAGGGTCAGCAGCAGGCCGAGGACACCGGTGGTCTGGTGCAGGCTCTTGCCGGCCGGGTCGCTCAGAACCTGCTGCAGTTCCGTCTGCGATGTTCCGGTGAGGCCGAACATGGCGCTCAACGACCTCAGGAACTCCTCCCGCACGCTCTGCGGGGCGAAGGCGGCGACGGCGAACAGGAGGGGGACCGACACCAGGAACGCCTGGGCGGCCAGTCGGGTGCCGGCGTCCAGGACGTTCGCGGCCAGCACCCGGTCAGCCAGGTCCGTCATGACGGGGAAGCGCTGCCGGACGGTGTGCCGCGGACGCCTCAGTCTCCCCTCCACGCCGTGCCTGCCCCTCGTCGTCGTGTCTCCTGCCCTACAAGCCGTCGAGGGCCAGTCAACGGGTCCGGCCCGGTGCGGGCGAGTCACACTGGCCCGATCGTGACCACGGCCGGCCGGGTCCGGATCCCCGCTCGCCCCGGCGTGCCGGTGGCCGTCGACGTGATCCTGCGCGGAGGGCTCCCCGCCTGCACGAGGTGGACGGTCACGGTCGTCTGCTGGCGGCTGCTGTTCTCGATCGCCCCACTGCTGTGTCTGATCCCCGCTGGCTCACCACAACAACGTCCCGGAGGCCCCTTCGGGGGTGATCGCCAGGCCTCCCGTGCGAACGCCGCCCGTCGGCCGCTGCCGGTCAGCCCGGCGGCCATGCGGCCAGGGCGGTCGCCACGGCGAGCGCCACGACGTCGCGGACGGCCGTGCGCGGGAACCGGGCCAGCTCGTTCGAAGACCGCCCCGGCAGCCGGTCGGGAGACGGTGTCCGGCAGGGCGCCGAGGTACACCTCGCGGTACACCGCGAGGCCGAGACGGCGGAGCAGCATCGCGAGGTCCGCGCCGAGCACCGCCGCGACGAGGACGCGTCGACGGTGGACGCCGAGCGGCACGCCCGCGACGATGAGCACTTCCCTACGCCGGACACCCACGGACGGAAGGCCGGGCCATGCGGAGACTGATCTACGGCATGAATCTGACCCTGGACGGCTACATCGCCGCGGCGGGCGACGACATCGGCTGGAGCGGACCACCGAGCCGGGAGCTGTTCCAGTGGTGGCTCGACCACGAGCAGGCCAGTGGCCTGACGCTGTACGGGCGCAAGCTGTGGGAGACGATGAGCTCCTACTGGCCGACCGGCGACCAGCAGCCGGGCGCCACCCCGGCGGAGATCGAGTTCGCGCGGAACTGGCGGGACACGCCGAAGGTGGTGTTCTCGTCGACGATCGACGAGGTCGACTGGAACACCCGCCTGGTCACCGGCGACGCGATCGCCGAGATCACCCGCCTGAAGGCCGAGGACGGCGGCCCGATGAACATCGGCGGCGCGACGCTCGCCGGGGCGGCCATGCGCGCCGGGCTGGTCGACGAGTACGTGATCGCGACCCATCCGGTCCTGGTGGGCGGCGGCACGCCGTTCTTCACCGTGCTGGACAGTCGGGTGAACCTGGACCTGGTGGAGACGCGTACGTTTCCCGGCGGCGTGGCCCTCACCAGGTACGAGACGAGGCGCTGAGGGCGATGCCGGTCGGGCGGCCGCGCCGCAGCTGCCTGACGGCTTCGCCTGGGCGGCGCGGGCGGTTCCGCCACGGCTGCGGCTCGGACCACGACGGTTGTCCGTTCGCAGTGGGGCGGGGAGAGCGAGTGCAGAAAGCCCTTGCTCCCCACCTGCTGGCATGTCGGTCCACGTGGGTGGGAGGGACGCGAGCGATCCGGCGCGACGGGTGGTCAGCCGGCGTACGGGTCCGGCACGTGGCCGGGCCGGGCCAGGAACTCGAAGTCGCAGCCGGTGTCGGCCTGGGTGATGTGCTGGGCGTACAACGCGCCGTAGCCGCGCTCATGACGCACCGGCGGCGGCGTCCACTCGGCCCTGCGCCGCGCCAGCTCCTCGTCGCCGACGCCGAGTCGCAGCGTGCGGGCCGGGACGTCGAGGGTGATCGGGTCGCCGGTGCGCACCAGCGCGAGCGGTCCGCCGACGTACGACTCGGGGGCCACGTGCAGCACGCAGGCGCCGTAACTGGTGCCGCTCATGCGGGCGTCGGAGATGCGCACCATGTCGCGCACGCCCTGTTCGAGCAGGCGGCGCGGGATGGGCAGCATGCCGTACTCGGGCATGCCCGGGCCGCCCTTCGGGCCGGCGCCCCGCAGCACCAGCACGCTGTCGGGAGTGATGTCCAGCGCCGGGTCGTCGATGGTGCGCTGCATCGTCCGGTAGTCGTCGAAGACGACCGCGGGGCCGGTGTGTTCCAGCAGGTGCGGGGCGGCGGCGATGTGCTTGATGACGGCGCCGTCCGGGCAGAGGTTGCCGCGCAGCACGGCCACCCCGCCCTCGTTCGCCACCGGGTTGTCGCGGGGGCGGATCACGTCGTCGTCGTGGACGCGGGCCCCGGTGAGCTGTTCGCGCAGGGTGTCGTGGGCGACGGTGGGGCGGTCCAGGTGGAGCAGGTCGGGGATGCGGGAGAGGAAGCCGGGCAGGCCGCCGGCGAAGTGGAAGTCCTCCATCAGGTACCGCTGCCCGCCGGGGCGGACGTCGGCGAGGACCGGGACGGTGCGGGCGATGCGGTCGAAGTCGTCCAGGGTGAGCTTCACTCCGGCGCGTCCGGCCATGGCGATCAGGTGGATGACGGCGTTGGTGGAGCCGCCCAGGCCGAGGACGGTGGTGACGGCGTCCTCGAACGCCTCACGGGTGAGGATCCGGCTCAGCCGGCGGTCCGTGTGCACCAGTTCGACGGCCGTCATGCCCGCCCTGGCCGCCATCCGGTCGTGTCCGGAGTCCACGGCCGGGATGCTGGAGGCGCCGGGCACGGTCACCCCCAGGGCCTCCGCGGCGGCGGTCAGGGTGGAGGCGGTGCCCATGGTCATGCAGTGGCCGGGCGAGCGGGCCAGTCCGCTCTCCAGCTCGGCCAGTTCGCAGTCGCCGATGAGCCCGGCCCGCCGGTCGTCCCAGTACTTCCACATGTCGGTGCCCGATCCCAGTACCTCGCCGCGCCAGTGGCCCGGGAGCATCGGCCCGGCGGGCACGAACACGGTGGGCAGGTCGACGGAGGCGGCGCCCATGAGCAGCGCGGGTGTGGACTTGTCGCAGCCGCCCATCAGCACCGCTCCGTCGACCGGGTAGGAGCGCAGCAGCTCCTCGGTCTCCATGGCGAGCAGGTTGCGGTAGAGCATCGGGGTGGGCTTCTGGAAGGTCTCGCTGAGGGTGGCGACCGGGAACTCCAGCGGGAAGCCGCCCGCCTGCCACACCCCGCGCTTGACCGCCTGGGCGCGCTCGCGCAGATGGACGTGGCAGGGGTTGATGTCGGACCAGGTGTTGAGAATCGCGACGACCGGCTTGCCGAGGTGTTCCTCGGGCAGGTAGCCGAGCTGGCGGGTGCGGGCGCGGTGGCTGAAGGACCGCAGGCCCTCGGTGCCGTACCACTGGTGGCTGCGCAGTTCCTCGGGCCGCTTGCGGGCGGTCATGCGGGCCACCCCGCGACGATGGCGGCGACCTCGGCGCGCGCACCGGCGTGGAGCGTCCGGCCCGGCGGGCGTACGTCGCGGCGGCACAGGCCGAGCGAGGCGAGGGCCTCCTTGACGACGGTCACGTTGTCGGCGGAGCCGTCCGCCGCGCGCAGCTCCTCGAAGCGGCGGATCCGCTCCCACACCTTCATCGCGGCCGGGTGGTCGCCGGCCCGCAGCGCCTCGATCATGTCCCGGGAGACGGCGGGGGCGACGTTGACCAGGCCGGAGGTGAAGCCGGTGGCTCCGGCCGAGAAGTAGGAGGGGGCGTACGGCTCGGCGAGTCCGGCCACCCACACGAAGCGGCCGAGGCCCGCGTCGCGGGCGAAGGCGGCGAACCGGGCCGCGTCCGGGACGGCGTACTTGACGCCGATGACATTGGGGCAGGCGTCGGCGAGTTCGGCGAGCCGGGCGCCGGGCAGCCGCGCGTCGCGCAGGTAGGGCACGACACCCAGGTCGGGCACGGCTTCGGCGATGGCCCGGTGGTAGTCGACCCAGCCGCCCGGCGAGACGTAGGGGTGGACGGGCTGGTGGACCATGACCATCTGGGCGCCCCGCTCGCGGGCGTGCCGGGCGGAGGCGACGGCGGTGGGCACGTCGTGGCCGACGCCGACGAGGACGCTCGCCCGCCCGTCGGCCTCCTCGACGGTCAGCTCGGTGACCAGCCGCCGTTCCTCGGGGGTGAGGGCGTAGAACTCGCCGGTGTTGCCGCACGGCGTGAGGGTGGTGATCCCGCCGTCGATCAGGCGGCGCAGCAGGACGCGGAGGGAAGCGGTGTCGACCGCGTCGTCCGCGGTGAACGGGGTGACCGGGATCGCCACCACATCGGCCAGCGCCGCCCGCTGCGACTCGAACGTCACCCTGCTCATTGTCGGCCTTCCTCTTGGAGGACGTCGGCGAGGACCTCGGGGAAGGCCCGGTGCACGAACGACGCGATGTGGGCGTGCAGGGCGCGGGCCGCGCCGTCGGCGTCGCCGGCCAGGGCGAGCCGCAGGATCTCCCGGTGCTCGGCGGCCTCCCGCTCCCAGGAGGGGTCGGCGGACCAGGCGACGGCGGAGACCAGGGCCGCCTGGTCGCGGACCTCGTCCAGCATCCGCCCCAGCAGCGGGTTGCCGCACGGCAGGTACAGGGCGCGGTGGAACTCACGGTTGGCGAGGGAGCGTTCGGCGGTGTCCGTTGCCTCGTCGGCGCGGCGCAGGGCGTCCTGGGCCGCGCCGAGGGGCGCGCCGCGCCGCACCGAGCGCTTCAGCGCCTCGGGCTCCAGCAGCAGCCGCATGTCGTAGACCTCGCGCGCCATGTCCGCGTCCACCAGGCGCACCGTGACGCCCTTGTACTGGTTCGTCACGACGAGGCCGGTGCCGGACAGGGTCTTGAGCGCCTCGCGCACCGGGGTCTTGGACACCCCGAACTGGGCGGCGAGTTCCGTCTCCACCAGCGCCTGACCGGGCGTCAAGCCGCCCGTCAGGATGCGGCGTCTGATCTCCTCCAGCACGAACTGCGTGCGTGAGGGGATCGGGATGGGCACAGAGGTCATGCGCACCTCTCGGATCTCGTGGACCACCACGCGGGATCGCGGTGCGCACGCCGTCGGGGCGCGCCGCGGTCGCGCGTCGGGTCTCATGCGCCGATCTCGCGCAGGGCGTCTCATATATGACGTACGGAGTATGACGCGTCGAAGGTAGGAGGGGCGCGGGGTTTCGTCAATGCCGCTGACAGGAAAGGCCCAGGACCGTCACGAGACGGCTGGTGGGTGCCGTCCGGCCGGGATCCGGTCACGGCTCGGCGACTTGGACGGACGGGCTGCGCACCTGCGCCGTCGAGGGCCGCGCTCGCGTACGCACCTCCGCCCCCTGGTCGCCACGGCCCGCCCGGGGCGGTGGCCGACCGAGGGTACGAAACCCCTCGTCCAGCCACAGCGGTGCGCCGGCCGTCTCGTGACGCACACCGCCAGCACGGTGATCCCCGCCGAGGCAGTCGCCGCCCCCACACCGGCGACGCCCCTTGGGTTCATGAGGCCGACAGCAGGACGCGCAGGGGGGCGGCCGCCGCAAGCCGTCGGGCCAGCACCTCGGACCGGCCGCGCACTGCGGCCATGGTCACGAGCGCGACGCATGCGCCCACCACCATTCCGGTCGCCACGTCGTGCGGGTAGTGGACGCCGATCCAGACCCGGGAGGCCGCCATCGCGACCGCCGCCGCGCAGGCGATCGCGCCCAGCCGCCGCGACACGAGCAGCAGTGCCACGGCGGCCGCCGTGGCGATCGCCGCGTGGTTGCTCGGGAACGACCAGTCACCGTGCGCCGGACACGCCTCCAGGGTGCGTGCCGGCAGGTCGCGGCACGGCCGGTCCTCGCGGACGAGGAGCTTCAGGACATCGTTCACGCCGTACGCGAGGACCACGACCACCGGCACGGCCAGCGCCGTCAGGGCAGGGCCGGCTCCCCTGCGCCGCGCCCGCCACCAGGCCAGGACCGCGAGCAGGGCGAAGGCCGCCAGACCGTACGTCGACCACACCTTGATCGTGGTGTCCAGCCAACCCGGCGAGCGCCCCGCGAGGTCCACCACGTCCCGGTAGGCGGAGCCGTCGATCGACGCCCCACCGAACGCGAGCATCATCCGCGGACCTCCCCGGCCCTGGAGCGCCGCCGGCCGCGGTACAGCTCCAGGGCGAGCGGGATCAGCGCCAGTACCACGATCAGTGCGACCAGCGGCAGCGGACAGCGGTCCACGTCAGGGAGCGTGGAACCCAGCGCGTGGCCCGCCAGGGTCAGTCCCGCACCCACCCCCAGCCTGCCGAAGGCGGCCAGGAGCGACTGTGCGTCGAGCGGGTCCACCGCGAGCTGCGACGATAGAACCACAGGTGGGGTCACCGGCAAGAGTCCTTTCCGCGGACGACTGGACGCACGGCACTGGCCGCGGCACCCGACCGTCTACAATCCCGTAGACGGTCTACAGCACTGTAGACGATTGCGGGGGGAGAACCGTTCTCATGAGTCCCCAAAGGGATGAACGCCGACCGGCGGGTGAACTGGAGGCCGCGGTGATGGCCGCACTATGGGCCGCAGGCACCTGGCTGACTCCGGCGCAGGTGCAGGCGCAACTGGCCCGCGGACTGGCCCGGACGACCGTGACGACGATCCTGACCCGCCTGCAGGAGAAGGGGACCCTGCGACGGGAGCGGCGGGGCCGCGGCTACGCCTACCGTCCCGTGGAGGACCCCCACGGCCTGACCGCGCTGCGCATGCACAGCGAACTCGACCGTGACAGCGACCGCGAGACGGTCCTGGCCCGCTTCGTCGCCCGGCTCAGCGCGGACGACGAGCAGGTGCTGCGCCGGCTGCTGGAGGAGGGTCCATGACGCTGGTGATGTTGTTGCTGCTGCCGCTGCTGCTGCCCTGTGCGGCGCTCCTGCCGGCCCGCCGGGTCGTCGACCGCTGTTCGCCGCAGGCCGCGCTGTGGACGCTCACCGTCTCGGTGCTGCTCCTCGCGGCCGGTACCGTCACGGCCCTCGGCACGCTCGCCCTGACCGGCCTCCTGAGGATTCCGGCGTTCGCCGCCTTCGCCGAGCTGGTGCAACCCCTGCGGACGTTCTCCCTGCGTCTGGTCCTGCCCCTGGCGGCCCTGGCCGTCGGTCTGCTCGCCATCGGCGCCGTCGCCCTCGGCCGCTGTGTCGTGCGGCAGGCCGCAGGGCTGCGCACCGCCCGGTCCCAGGCCGACCGCCGGCCCGCAGCGGGCGACCTGTGCGTCGTCGAGTCCCCGCACCCCGACGCCTACGCCCTGCCCGGCCGTCCGCCCCGCATCGTCGTCACCACCGCCATGCTGCGCAGCCTCGACGCGCGCGAGCGCGAGGCCCTCTTCGCGCACGAGCGCGCTCACAACGCGGCCGGCCATCACTACTTCCTGGTCGCCGCGGAACTCGCCGCCCACTGTCATCCCGCGCTGCGCCCGGTCCGCGATGTCATCGGGCTGGCCGCCGAGCGCGCCGCCGACGAGACCGCCGCCGCCGCCGTCGGCGACCGGCGTGTCACGGCACACGCCATCGCCCGCGCCGCCCTTGCCTCCCACGCGGCGGAGACCTCCCGGCCCGCGAACACCCCCGCAGCCACCTCCGGGCCCGTGCCGCAGCGCGTGACGGCTCTCCTTCACCCCGCCGCCCCCGGCACCCCGCGCGCCATGCCGTGGATCGCAGCCCTCCTGGCAGCGTGTGCGCTGCTGTCCTGCGCCTCCGCGGCGACCGGCGCGCTCGACGTCCACCAGGAGATCGAGGTCGCCCAGGGCGAAGCCGCCCACTGAACAGCCGTCACCGAGCCGTGCCGGCCCCGCTCCCGCCGTGAGCGGGGCCGTCGCGTGGGGACCGGTGACCGGGGGCTCGTCGGGATCAGACAGGAGCGAACGGAACGTGTCGTCGATCGACGACACGCATCCCTCGCCCCGCGTCCAGAACGTCTGCGCCGAGAGCCTCACACCGGTTCTGCCCGTGAAACAGTCCCGAACGACCCCGCCCGCACACGCCATCGTCCACGTGGGTACGCGACCCGCACATCCAGTGGAAGCCGCGGGGCCGACGTCCCGGCGAGCGGCATCAGACGGTCGATGTCCAGCCCGCCGGGACCGTGGGCTCAGCCGCCGCTCTTGCGCCGGAACGACCGCTGGCTCGCAGCCGGGCCGTGCGCCGCGCGCACCTTCGACGCATCCGGGTTGGCGGCGGTCTCGGCCGCATCCGCCTGCGCACCGCGCTTGCGTGCCAGGGCTTCACGGAACTTGCGCTTCAGGTCGTAGTTGCCGTCGCTGTCCGGCGCCACAGACGACGTCCCGGCGTCGGCCGGCTCCGAACCTTCCGTGGGTACGGGCTCTGCGGTCATGGCGACCTCCTGGGTTCGGTGGTGGGCAGGCACAGCATGTCATGCTGACGGCACCGCAGGGCGCGGACATCGGGTGAGGCCCGCGCGGCCGCCGCTGGGCAGGTGTGTTGATCATTCTCCCGACGCGCCGTAGGTTGCGGAACATGACGACCGTACGGATCGGCGTGATGTTCGACCGCGACTGGGCCCCGGAGGGCCTTCCCGGGTTCGCGCGGGAGGCCGAGGCGCTCGGGGCGGACGATCTCTGGGTGGTCGAGGATCTCGGCTGGAACGGGGGTGTGTCCGCCGCGGCCGTGGCCTTGGGGGCCACGCAGCGGCTGCGGGTCGGCATCGGCATCACGCCCGCCCCGTTGCGCAGTCCGGCCCTGCTGGCGATGGAACTGGCGACGTTGGCAAGGGTGTTCCCCGGCCGACTGGTGGCCGGGATCGGACACGGGGTACGGGAGTGGATGGTCTCGGTCGGCGTCGCGCCGCGCTCGCCGCTCGCTCTGCTGGAGGAGACGATCAATTCGGTGCGCGCGCTGCTGCGCGGGGAGCGGGTCGAGCTGGAGGGCCGGGAAGTACGGCTGGACGGCGTCCGATTGGTGCATCCGCCGGTCGAAGTGCCGCCGGTGGTCGCGGGTGTGGTGCGGCCCCGCTCCCTGGAACTGTCCGGGCGGGTCGCGGACGGCACGGTGATCGCCGAGGGGCACGGGCCCCGTGACGTCGCGACCGCCCGGGCGTCTGCCGACAAGGGCGGGGCCCGACCCGAGCACACCCTGACGGTGCTCGCGTTCTGCTGTGCGGGCGACGATGTGCAGCAGGTGGCGCAGACGTTGCGACCTCGGCTGGAGGACCAGGGCGCCTGGCTGGGCCGCCCGCCGGAGCAGCTTTTCACCGTGTCCGGCCGGGCCGGGGAATGCGCCGAACGGATCAACGAGCTGGCGGCGGCCGGGGCGGACACGGTCGTCCTGCGGATCGCAGGCCCCGGACCGGCGCGACAACTGGGCCGCGTCTTGGAGGCCCTTGGCCGCTGAAGTGGCCGGCTGCGCCACGTGCAGGCCGACGACGGCCCGGCCGAAGCGCTGGTGCGCCGCCACCGCGGTGAAGCAGCGCACGAGCCGCAGTTCCTGGTCCGGTCCGGGACCGTTCACCCCTGCAGGCTACGCGTCATGCCGTTTCGGAATGATCGGATTGCCGAACCGGTCTTGGACGGCCGTGCCGTCCCGGGCTTTGACTGAGGGAGCAACGTTTCCCCGAGAAAGCGGCAGGCACGATGAAGGCGATCCAGATCCACGAAGCGGGCGGGCCGGAAGTTCTGCGGTACGACGAGGTGCCGGTTCCCGAGATCGGTCCGGGCGAGGTGCTGGTCCAGGTACACGCGGCGGGCATCAACCCGCCGGACTGGTACCTGCGTGAGGGGATGAAGGTCATGCCGGCCGAGATGAGGCCGGTGCTGGAGTTCCCCCTGATCCCTGGAACGGACATGTCGGGCGTGGTGAAGGCGGTCGCTCCGGACGTGCCGGGGTTCGCCGTCGGTGACGAGGTCTTCGGCATGCTGCGGTTTCCCGGATTCGACGGCCGGACGTATGCCCAGTACGTGGCCGCGCCGGCTTCTGACCTGGCGCACAAGCCGACCGGTATCGACCACGTGCAGGCGGCCGGGGCGCCCATGGCCGTGCTTACGGCCTGGCAGTACCTGATCGATCTCGGCCACGACGTGCCGTCTCCTTTCACCGGCCAGGTGCATCAGCCGGTGCCGATCACGCCGGGGATGACCGTGCTGGTCAACGGGGCCGCCGGTGGAGTGGGCCACTTCGCGGTGCAGTTGGCGAAATGGAAGGGGGCGTACGTCATCGCGGTGGCCTCGGGCCGGCACGAGCAGTTCCTGCGCAGGCTCGGCGCCGACGAGTTCATCGACTACACCACGACGCAGGCCGCGGACGTGGTCAGCGGTGTCGACCTGGTGATCGACACCGTCGGCGGCCCGGACAGCTCACGCTTCCTGACCATGCTCAAGCGCGGAGGCACCATGCTTCCGGTGTTCTTCGCTCAGTACGACCCGGACGAGACGGCGCGTCTGGACATCACCGTCTCGAACATCCAGGTACGTTCCAACGGCCCCCAGCTCGCCGAAATCGGACGTCTGTTCGACGAGCGTGCACTCCAGGTCGGGGTGGACAGCACCTACCCGCTGTCCGAAGCGGTCAGCGCTCACACGCGAGCCGCGCAGGGACACATCCAAGGCAAGATCGTGCTGACCGTGGCCTCGTGATCGCGTCGCGGTCACGACGACGGAGCCGCCCCCGTCAAGGTGCGGGCCTGTCCGCTGCACACGGGGAACACCGACGAGAGCATCCGGACGGTCTCGACCGGGATCTGCACGTTCAGCTTGCGAGGGACGCGGGCACCGGCCTCGGCCCGCTCCCTCCCACGGGCCCCTGACCAGGCTGAAGCGCTCCGGGGCCGGTGGACGCTCCGTGCGTTGACTCCAGGCGCCGGTCGGGCCGCGCGGTCGGCCTGCTCGTCCACGGCGACCGCGCACAGCCGCACGGCCTCGTCCGGCACCGCACTCCCCGTTGGGGTGCCGAAGTGAGGACGACACCTCTCTCGTCCTTCCGCACTCGTCGGTCACGGTCCGTGATTGGCCAGAAGTCGTCTGTGCCAGCCCTGTTTCGGTCGTCCTCCGCTGCCTAAGCTCGGCCGAGTTGTCGCGGCATCACCGAGTGTCTCTTGTCGATCCAGGAGGACCACCGTGAACCAGCTCACCACCCATGAGGGCCAGTCCCGCACCGAAGCCCGTCCCACCGCCGAGGAGGAGCTCGACCTCGTCATCGGCGAGCTGGAGCAGGAGATCCCGGCCCGCACCGGAGCCGCGGCCGGCACCTGTATCCGCGTCTACTGCTTCTGACACCAGCCGCGGTCGACGGCAGGCCGCGGCACGGTACACCGGGTGCCGTTCCGCCCCAGGCGGGGCGGCACCGCACCGGGAAGGACGCCATGACCCAGGTGCTGTGGCAGGCGGAAGCGGTCGCGCCGACCGTGCGGGGAAGCGCCCCCGCGCTCGGCCCCGCCGCGCGCCGGGTGATCGACGCCGTGCGGGCGGGCGCCACGGGCGCCTTGTTCCCTCCGGTGCTGCGCCTCGGTGAGGACGGCCTCCTCGCCCATGACCGCTACCTGACCGGTGAGTCGGATGCCGCGCTGCTGACGGCTGCGCTCACCGATCCCCGCTTCGCCCCGCTCCACTCGCTGCTGGACGCCCTCGACGTCTGGTGCGGCCGCACCGCCGCCCAGCACACCGCCCTTCTCGCGCCCGGAGTGCTCGACGTCACCGACGGCGCGCTGTTCGGTCCGCTGGTGTGCGAGGCGTTCACCGCGTGCGCTGCCGGCGTCGCCTACGACGCCGAGGAGGAGTGCGCCCGCTGGACGGGCTTCCTGGACCGCTTCCTGCAACGTCTCGCCCGCGACGCCGGCACTCCCTGGTTCGACCAGCTCGACCTGCGGCTGCCGGTGACCGGCATCGAGGCCCAGGGCGCGGAGACCCACAACGGCCGCCGCCGAGTGCTGCGGGTGCGCCTGAGCGGCGGCAGCATCGCCTACAAGCCACGCCCGGCCGGCGGCGAAGTCCTCTTCCTGCCCCCGGACGACTCCGTGTTCGCCTTGCTCAACGCGTTGCCGAGCGCGTCCGGTCCGGTACGTCTTCCCGTACTGCGCTGCACGCCCGGCTCCGGCCCCGACGGAGGGGAGTACTCCTGGCAGGAGTGGCTCGAACCACCAGCGCAGTGGGGCGTGATCCGTTCGGGGAACGGCCGGCGGCTGCACGGCACCCGGCTCGGCCCGCGCCAGGCGGAACGCTACTGGCACCGGGCGGGCTCGCTCGCCGCCGCAGCGTTCCGCTTCGGCATCGCCGACCTCGGCGAGGGCAACCTCCTGGTCGGCACCCGGCCCCAGGACCGGGAACCCCTGCCCTGCCCCGTGGACCTGGAGATCTTCCTGACACCGCTGCGGCGGCTCCACGACACCGGGCTCATCGCCGACGAAGCCGCCGGGGACCATCACCATCCGGGCTTCGAGGACCGGCCCCGCTGGTGCACGGTCGACGGACCCGTCGCCCACTTCACCGAGACCACCGACGGTGGACCCCGGCTCGTACGGCGGGACCGGCCCTGCACCCGGGTCGCCACCCGCACGGTCGTCGCCGACACCCACGGACGCGCCGGACAGGGGCCCTACCTGCCGTCCTTCCTGCGCGGCATGTTCGACGCGTGGACGCTGATGTCCCGCCATCACGACCGCGTCCGCGCCCACCTCCAGCGGGCGGCACCGGACACGTACGTCCGCGTGCTGCTCAAGCCGACGGCGGCGTACACCGAGGCCCTGGCCGACCGCCTCACCGGCACCGGGACCCGAGCCGAGGCGCCGTCCACGACCCGGCCCGGCGGCACCCCCGCGACCGTGCCCCAGGAGGTCGTCGGCGCCACGGGCGAAGCCGTCCACGGAGCCCTCGCGGAACCCGTCTTCGGCCCGGCCGAGACGGCCCAGCTCGACGTCGGCGACGTCCCCTACTTCTTCCGCCGCGCGCACGGCGGCCCACTGCTGCGCACGGCAGACCCCGCCCACTGCCCCGGCCCCGCCGCCCACCTCACCGTCCCCGCGGACCCCGACCCCGCCTGGCCGCCGTCCGCCGCCGTGCTCGACGAGCGCGGCCGGGACCTGGCCGGCCTGGGCGTGGCACTGCGCGACGCGGTCGAGTACGCCTGCGCCACCGCGGGACCGGGCACCTTCGAGGGTGACGGCGTCCGGGTACGCGTCACCGACCGGCACACCGGCGAGGCCGAGTTCACCTGGACCGAAGCGGGACGGCGGATCACGTACACCTGGGACCGGGAGAGGGTCCGCATCCGCGTGGAGCCTTTCGCCCTTCCCGAGCCGGCGCCGGACGTCCGGCGGCGGCTGCTGCGCATGGACCGGGTCGACGCGGTCCTGCGCGCCCGCTGGGTGGCCTCCGGCTTCACCGACGAGGCGACGGAGAAGCGGCTGGTCGCCTTGACCACGGCGGGCATGGGATGGCTGGCCGGCGTGGTGGCCCGGCACGGCTGGCCCGGTCACGCCCTTGTCGGGCCGGCCGCCGCGGCCGCCGCGTGCAGGCTCGTCCAGCACGCCGAGGGCCCCGTCGCCTTCCAGCAGGAGTGCCTCCGGCTGATCCAGCGGGCGGCCCGGGAAGGGGACCTGCCGAGGCGTCAGGTGGCCTACGTCACCGACGCGCTGCGGGTCGGCCAGGGCCGCCCGCAGGTGTACGGGACCAAGTTCCGCATGTACGAGGGAGAGTTGGAGCCGTGTCCCATCGAACAGCCCGACCGGGTCGACGAACTGCGGCGCAACCTGGGGATGGAACCGCTCGCACGTTACGCAGGCCGCCTGCGCAGCCGCTACCGCACCCGGACCCGGTGACCGCCGCCTGGGACGACCTGGCCGCCCGCCACCGGGGGCGCGAGCCCGCCGTCGTCCCCGCGCCCGGCGGGACGGACGCGGTCGACGCCCTGCGCGCGTACACGGTCATGGTGCGGGCGGCACGGCCCTTCCGGGCCGGCACCCGGTTCCGAGCGCTGCCCGACGTGCGGTTCCTTGTCGAGGGCGGACAGATCCGGACGCCCGGCGATCTGCTGCCCGGCCCGCGGGACGACACCGCCGAGCGGTACACCTTGCGGCTCGACGGCCGGACGGGAGGGAAGGGCCGGCTGCTCGCCGTGGAGCAGCCGCTTCTGCTCGACCACGCGCTGTGGGCACAGGTACGCGACCTGGTCGCACCGCTGTGGGAGCGGATCGGCCATCCCGTGCTGCCGGTCGTCGCCGAACTCGCCCTCGGCGAAGGGATCACCGACAGCGACGGACTGCGGCGCGAACCCGCGCACTCCAGCCTCGTATGGGTGCTGCACGGCAGCGTCACGGTACTGCCGGAGCACCCCCGGGACGGTCATGCCCTCACGGCCGGCACCGGGGAGCTGCTGCACTGGCCCGCGGGACGACCCCACGCCCTGCGCTACGGCTCGCGGACCCTCGCGCTGCGGCTGCTGGTCCCGGCCGACGCCCGCCTGCTGACGGAAGCGGTCAAGGACGTCGTCGCGGGCCTGCTGCACGAACGACGCGGCCACGACCACGTCCCCTGCCTGCCGTACCCGCCCGCCGACGAGGAAGGCGGTGTGCCCGGGATACCCGAACTGTGGGAGGCGGCACGGGACTTGCGGCAGGTGACCGGCGAGGAGCGGCTCGGCCGCATCCTGCGCGTCCTGTGGGCGCGCCGGGTCAGCGCTGGTGCGCTGGAACCCGCACCGGCTCCCCGGGCGCCCGTCGCCCTCGCACCGGAGGACCGGCTGCGGCCCGCCTCGCCCGTCGTGCGCATGCCGCTCGACGAGGAGCAGGCGTGGATCTGGGCCGTCGACGGTCACGCCTTCTCCCTGCGGGGCACGCTCGGCGAGCGCGTCCTGCACCTGCTGCGGCAACCCGGCGCGCACACCGTCGCGGAGCTGTGCGCCGAAGCCGGCCCCGGCCGCCAGGCGCAGGTCGCCGCGCTGCTGGGCAAACTGCACGCCCTGCGCGGCGTGGACGTGGCAGGGAGGACGGACACGGCATGAGCGAGGAACCGATCCTGGCGGTCGAGGAGGAGTTCTCCTGGAGCACCCTGGTGGAGCGGTACTGGGACCGGCGCCCGGTCCTGTTCCGCTCCGTCGCTGAGTCGCCGTTCACGGCCCCGGAGGTGTTCCGGGCCGCCGTGCGCGCCTGCGCCACGGGCGCAGCGGACTCACCCGTGCCGCCCAACGTGCAGTTCACGGTCGACACCGTCCAACGTGATGACGCCGAGGAGGTGTTGCCCGTCGGCGGGGACGGCGCTTTCGACGCCTACGACGCACGGCTCGCCGCCCGCCTGGACGAGCGCCGGTACGCGTTGGTGGTCAACGGCTTCCACGCCTTCGACCCCGCGCTGTGGTCCCGGGAGCGCGCGTTCTTCGCCCCTCTGTGGCACACCGCCGGCCTGCCGCTGACCGGCGCCATCACCACGTTGTTCCACGGCACCTACGAGCACAGCCCGGTCGGCGTCCACAAGGACCGCTTCGCCACCTTCCTGTTCGGCCTGCGCGGCCGCAAGCGGATGCGGTTCTGGCCGCGCAGGCCGTGGGACGAACCCGTCTCGACCAAGACCGACTACGCCCGCCACATCGCGGCGTCCGTGCCTGCCGAGGTAGGCCCCGGCGAACTGCTGTACTGGCCCGCCGACTACTACCACGTCGGCGAGAGCGCCACCGCCGCCCCGGCGACCAGCGTCAACGTCGGCATCCCCCGCGACGAGCACCACACCGGCTACGAACTCGAAGACCTGCTCGCCGACCTGGACCCGGCCCGGCTCGCCGGCCGCGGCGGCCTGGACACCCTGCTGGGCACCACGGACGCCCCCCTGACCGCGCCCGGCGCCGCGACCGGAGGCGTCCTCGCTCCCACGCTGCCCGAGGCGCTCACCACCGCCGCGCGGGCCCTGTACGACTTCGCCGAACCCGTCGCGATGCGCCGCCGCGTCGCCGTGCTCTCCCTGCGCCGCTGGACCGCCGGAGGCTTCGAGCCGGTTCCGCCCGCCGCGGCGCCCCGCGCCCTCAGTGACGCGGACCGGTTGCGCGGCGACCCGCAGGCGCCTGTGCTGTGGGCGCCGGACCCGGACTCCGGCACCCTCTGCGCGGCGAACGGCCACGAGACCCGCACCCCGCTGGCCCCTGACGAGGTGCGCCGGCTCACCCGGGCGCCGTCCGGGCCGGACCCGGTCGCCGTCGGCGTCCTGTTGAAGGCCGTCGCCCCGGGCGCCCGGCGCGACGAGGGCCGTGCGCTGCTCGAACGCCTGGAGAGCTTCCGGGCGTTCCACCGCGCGCCATGACGCGGCCGGCGGAAACCGCTGCCTGCTCACGGCGAACCGCGCCACGGCGTGCCGGCCCCGCTCGGTCTTGGAGGAACTGGCGGGCCTCCTCGAGTGACGGGGCACGGCGGCTCCGACGCCGAGCGCGACTACTACCGGCGCACCGGGATCTTCCCCCCGACGCACATCGTCGCGGTCCGCAAGGACCTGGTGCACCGGTCCGAGGATCTGCGCTCGGTCCACCGCGCCTTCGTCAAGGCCGAGGACATGGCCGGACGCAAGTACATCGAGGGCGCCGCGAAGCAGCACATGAGCCTGGTGACCGCCTGGTTTCAGCAGCCTGTTCGCACACAACCGCGGCCTGCTCGGCGAGGACGGGTGGCCCTACGGCGTGCGCGCGAGCCGCAAGTCGGTCGGCGCCTTCCTGCGCCACCACTACGAGCAGGACCTCTTCGAGCGGCTGCTGACCGGCAGTGACATCTTCATCCCCGAGCCCCTCGACACCTGGACTCCCGAGTCATGAGTCCTGCTCAGACGTGCGGAGTTGGTCCGGTCCTCGGCCCTCCGGACGCAGCCGGCGGGCAGGCCGCGCGGACCTGGTCGGGACTCCGCGGACGCCGTCCGAACGGTGCGTCCGCTGCCGGACGTGCCGGCTCGTGCAGTTCCGCAGCCGCCCAGTTCGGACAGATCCGCAACCCTGCGGTCTTCCTCGCGGGGCGCCCTCCGGGCGCGCTCAGCCGCCGTTGGCGAGCCAGGCCTCCGGGTCCGTGTACTGGCCGTCGAGGAGGACCTCGAAGTGGAGGTGCGGGCCGGTGGAAAGTCCCGTCGAGCCGACGAGCCCGACCGGGGCGCCGGCGCTCACGCTCTGGCCGGCGCTCACCTGGAGGACGGACAGATGGCTGTAGGTGGTCTCCAGCCGTTTCCCGTCGATCGTGCCGTGGTCGATCACGACGCGGTAGCCGTAGGCCGAGGTCATGCCGGCGAACTCGACCCGTCCCCCTCGCGCGGCGGACACCTGCGCCCCCTGCGGCGCGCCGAAGTCGACACCCGTGTGGAGCTTGGTGACCTTGGTCAGCGGGTGGGTGCGCGAGCCGAACGGCGAGGTGACGGTGAGCACGGTGACGGGCGGCCGCAGCAGCGCGCCGGAGAGTGGGCCGCTGTCCCGCTCGGGATTCTGCCGGACCAGGGCGTCGTACCGCGGCAGCCGCTTCCTGACCCCGGCGACGAACGCACGGGCCGCGACGGGCACCTTGCCTGCCCTGCCGACCTCGTCCACCCCGGCCGCGTACGCGGCGAGCGTGAGGTCTGCGACATCCCCGTTGACGGCGCCCTTCGTCCGGAGGGCGGTCACCTTCTCCGCCAGGGAGCAGTCCTGCCGCCCCAGCGCCATGATCGCGTCCACCGCGTCGTGCGGTGAGGAACTGCCGTTGCCGTCGTCGTCCCGGCCCCAGGTCTTCCAGCCGGCGTCCGTGAAACGGGCGATGCCGCGCCCGGAGAGGCTCGCGCTGTCGTCCTGCCAGCCGGAGAGCTGATCGATGTGCGCGGCCAGGAGTGCGGGCGAGACGCCCGCGCAGTCCGCGGTCGCCCTGCGCAGCCAGGGCACGAAGGACCCGTCCACGTTGCTGACGGCCGGCTGGGCCGAGCCCGGATCCGAGGTCAGGGCCGTGTCGAGTCTGCCGGTCAGGGCGAGGAAGGCGACCACCCCGGTGGACGCCACCAGGCCGGGCAGCGCGATCAGAGCGAAGGGCCCAGGACCCCGCCGACGGCGTGCGGACGCGCGGGCACCGGCCTCCTCGGCGGTCGTTGAGTCCTTCGCCGGGGCGGGCGCGGCCTCGACTGCGGGCGACTCCGTCATGGTGGGGTGAGTCGTGTCTTCCCTGTCCTCGGTCACGCGCTGGGCCGGCTCCATGGGACTGCCACGGCGGGGCGTGACGCGGGCGGGGTGTATCGGCTCACGGTCAGACGTTAACGGCGCCTCGACCGGGTGTCACCGGCCAAGTGGACACGGTGAACTGCCTCATGGGGCACGGCCGTTGCCCGCGCGTCAGCATGGGCGGCCCTGGGAGTCGCGGCGTCGCGGTCCGTCCCGCTCCTGCCCTCGCCGCCTGCGCCAGCACCCACCCCGCCAGGTGCCTTCCGCGACCTCCTCGCCCAGCAGGCCCGCAGGCCCGTGTCGGCCTGACCGCGCTCCCGGCGGCCGCCGCACCCTCGGCGGCGGACGACCGGAGGCACCGCCCAGCGGCGGCTGCCGCCCCGGCGACGGCCGCCCCGACCTGATCGCCTACGGACCGAACGGCACGTACGTCCACGGCCCGACCGGCTCGACGGCCGCCCCCTTGAAGCGGCAGACGACCACTCTGTACGCGGGCGGGGGCGCCAAGTTCAACGACATCGCGTAGGTGCGGCCTTCCGGGCCCCGGGCGGCCACGGCGATCGTGACGAGGGGCAAGGGCCGGGGGGCCGGTCCGGTCATGTCCGGAGGAGAGCGGTACGACGGTGGTCACGGTCGAACGGCGGGGCCGGCGCGGGCACCGGCCGGTCCGGCGCCGTCCCGCCCCGGTCAGGGGGTGAGGGTCGTCTGTGTCCCGCCGATGCACTCGGCGCGGCGGGCGGACGGCAGCAGTCGCACGGCGTGGTCGGCGCCGCGCAGCAGTTCGGGTACGGGCACGCCGTAGTGGGCGGAGAGCCGGTCCAGATCAGCGAGGGTCCAGTGGCTCGCGCCCGCCTGCTTGCGGGACACCTGTCCCCGGCTCGCCCCGATGCCGTCGGCGAGGTCGGCCTGCGTCTCCCCGGTCGCGAACATCAACGCCGCCACCGTGAGTCGCACGTGGTGCTCTGTGCTGGACATATGTGAATCCCCTGTGACGCATGGGCTGGACACCTCGAATAGTGCCCCGGTCTTCCCCGTTCAAGGGCGGCCGCCGGCCGGGTGATGGAACCGGGTGGGCGCCGCAGATGTCCTGAGCCCGACGCGTGCCCGGGTCGGCGAGCGCCGACCGGTGGCACGCCGACGACGTCGCCGGGGTGCGGGTGCGGCCGATCGCCGGAGCGCCTGCGACCGGCCCTGGCCGGCCGGACACGCGCCGCCGGGAGCGGAAGGTGCGCCGGACGTCACCGCCCTGCCGGTCACCGGCCGTCCGGGAATGCCTCGGCCGCCCATTCGACGGCCTGCTGGTCGACGCTCGGCCATCACCCGTGCCTGCGCTCCCGGGTGCGGAGCCGTGGCAGCCCTTACGACGCCGGCGTCCGCCGGGGCGCCGCGGCGGTTTCCTCGGGTCAGGAGAGCCAGTCGGCGTAGCGGGTGGGGGCGAGATGGGCGTCGGGGTCGGTCAGCACGTCACCCTCCACCACGGCGAACATGCCTGCGGTGGGGTCCGTGACGACCGTACGGGGGTCGCCCTTGTGGGCCAGGGTGATCCGGCCGAGCTCGTCCAGCGCGAAGACCTGCGGGCCGCCGATCGCCCGCACGCCGTTCAGCGGGGCGCCCGTGGCGACCTCGGCCACCGCCTCGGCCACGTCCGCCGCGGCGATCGGCTGGATCGGCGTGGCGGGCAGCCGCACGGTGTCGTCATCGGCCGTCCAGGAGATGACGGCGTCCATGAACTCCATGAACTGCGTCGCCCGCACGATCGAGTACGGGATCGGGCCGGCCATGAGGATCTGTTCCTGGAGGACTTTCGCGCGGTAGTAGTCCAGTTCCGGCACCTGGTCCACACCGACGATGGACAGGATGACGACGTGGCCGACACCCGCCCTGTCCGCCGCGTCCAGAAGGTTGTCCATCGAACTGCGGAAGAAGGCCGGTGAGGCGTCGTCGAAGGTCGGGGAGTTCGTCAGGTTGACGACGACCTGGGCCCCCGCCAGCGCCTCGTCGAGCCCCTTGCCGCTGATGACGTCGACCCCGGTGGACTGCGAGTGCGGAACGGCCTCGTGCCCGGCGGCGTTCAGCTTCGCGACGACCCGCGACCCGATCAGCCCGGTACCGCCGATGACTGCGATCTTCATGACATGCCTCTCGTTCGGACCGTGTGCCGGGCTCGATCCGGGTGTTCCGGCTGGCCGTCCGGTCACCGGCGGGGAAGGGCACGGTCAGCGGGCCGGGGCCGGTTCGGTGTCCGGTGTGACGTGACGAGCGGCGGTCACCGGCCGGTCAGGGAGCAGTGGGCCGCCTCGCGGTCCGGCCGTTCGCCGCTGTCATTCCTGCACCACCACTATCAGCCGGACTGTCGCCCTGCCCCACGGGTGCGGCGCAGACGGGTGACCTCGCACCGCACCGGCTCGACCGCGCCGCCGCCGCGGGCGACCGGGTTCCTCGTGGTCGCACCCCGAACCCCCTACGGACGCGTGGTCCGCCGGCCGGGGATGAGCCGGGGCGCGGACGGCGGCGCCGCGAGCACCGTGGGCCCCGAAGGGGTCCGGTCAACGACGGTGACGGTGGGTCCGGTGCGTCGGACGGGCCGCCTGTTGACGTGGGCTGCCCGGCCGGGTGCCCGCCCCGGAGCACGCCCGGCACCGCCGGCCGTGTCACGCCGTGGTGGCGCGAGCGGGACGGCCGCGGTGACCGGCCGGGCTGCCGGGCCCGGCAGCCCGGACCGGCGTCGGCCCGCCGGCGGGAGCGGTCACCGCGTCCCGTCAGGTCCGCGTGGACGACTGCTCGTGCGCCTGGTGCTCCCCGCGGTGGCGCCGGAACCGGTCGCGGAGGAGGGCGGTCAGCGGAGGCCCTCCGCAGAAGCACCACAGGGCGATCACGGGGTCGCAGACGGCACACGCGAACGAGGAGTCCGGCAGGAAGGGCAGGATCGGATCGCCGGTGAGGTGGTGGACCACGTCCCACGTGGTGTGCAGCAGCCAGCCGACGCCGATGAACGTCCAGGACTCCAGGCCCCGGTAGGCGACGTAGGCCATGACCGCGACGAACGGCAGTTCCCACGGTCCGACGCCGCCCCCGCTCAGGTACGCCGCACCGGCGCCCCCCACCATGACCGCGTTGAAATGTCGCCGGTGCGGTTCCTTGATCGGGGACATCAGCAGGCAGTAGACGACGCCGACGACGACCGGTGACAAGTGGTTCATGAGGCGGCGGTCCTTCCCGCCTCGTGCCGCACGGCGCCGGGGCGGTCGATCCGCCGCAGCGCGAGCAGCCCACCGGCTCCCGGCACGACGGCCAGGACCTTGGCGGCGGTCGTGGCGGCGCCGAGGCGCCAGGTCGTGATCACGACGAACAGGTACGCGCAGCCGTGTGCCGGTCCCATCAGGGAGGAGACCGGCTTCAGGTGGACGGTCGACAGATTGGACAGCAGCACGACGAGCGAGACCAGTTCGGCATGGGCCGCGGCGCGCAGGTGGCGCGGTGGGCGCGAATACATGGTCATACCCCCGTCGTGGAGCCGGGGCGGATGATCATCACAACGGTGACCGTGGCCCAGAGCAGGTTGAAGACGCCGGTCGGCAGCGCGAGACGGTGCGACGGCGGCAGCGGGCCGGCCTTCTCGGTCTCGGCCAGGACTCTCTCCTGGGCTGGCAGGATGACCAGTGCCAGGACGCCTGCGGCGGCGGCGGTGAGCACGATGGAGCTGATCACCCAGGCGTCGCCGAGCACGCCCAGGTCGGCGGCGGTGGCGAGGCCGAACAGGGGCACGGCGATGCCGACGCCCGCGTAGACACGGCAGACGCGGTGCAGCGTCCGCAGGGCCGGCAGGTCGTCGCCCGCCCGGGCGTCGACGACGCGACGCAGTGTCGCGGGGAACATGCTCGCCGCGACCGCGACCGGGCCGACGGCCATGATGGCGGCCAGGACGTGCAGGGAGAGCAGGAGTTCGGTCACGACCGACGCTCCGGGGCGCTCCCCGGCGTCGCGCACCGCACGTGTCGCCCGGAGTGTGAACCCGTCGTCCACCGGCGCGTGCCCGTTCCCACGGGCGCCGGGCACCGGTCGGCCGCGGTGTCTCGCGTCGGCGTGGCGCGTTCGGATGTCACGTCGGGGGTCGGATGCGGTTCCGGGAGGCCGGTGAGGGCCCGCTTCCCGGCGAACCGCTCACCGGCGTGTGCGGCGTGTGCGGTGAGGGACGGGTCCCACTCGTGCTCGACCGACACGCCGATGTCTGCGGTCAGTGGGTCGAGGCCGTCCGGCAGGACGGTCTGGGTGTGCATGGATGGCGCCTTCCGGGGTCGGCTCGTCGGACGTCCCGAAGTCAACCGGTCCCGGACGTGATCGCCCAGTGGCAGGAGTGACAGGCTTCGACGGGATAGTGCCAAGAGCCCCTCGGACGACGTGAGGCGGGGTGACATGGGGTTCTCCGGCTGCCGGACCGTGGCTGCCGGACCGGTGAGGGGGTAGGTTCCCGCCATGCACACCGTCGCCGTACTCGCCCTGGACCGGGTGATCCCGTTCGACCTGTCCACCCCGATCGAGACCTTCTCCCGCACCCGGCTGCCCGACGGACGGCCCGCCTACCGGATACGGGTGTGCGCCGAGCGGGAGGAGGTGGACGCCGGGGCCTTCACCCTGCGCGCCCCCTGGGGCCTGGAGGGGCTGGAGAGCGCGGACACGATCGTCGTGCCGGGCGTTGCCGCCCCCCTGGCGCCGCTCCCCTCGCGCGTGCGCGACGCGCTCCGGTCGGCGGCCGCCGCGGGTACACGGATGGCCTCCATCTGCACGGGTACGTTCCCGCTCGCCGCCACGGGCCTCCTCGACGGACTTCGGGTGACCACCCACTGGAGCGCGGCGGGACTGCTGGCCACCACACACCCGCGCCTCCACGTCGACCCGGACGTGCTCTACGTGGACAACGGCCAGTTCCTCACGTCGGCCGGCGCCGCGGCCGGCATGGACCTGTGTCTGCACATGATCCGCCGCGACCACGGGTCGGCGGTCGCCGCCGACGCCGCCCGTCTGTCCGTGATGCCCCTCGAACGCGAGGGCGGTCAGGCGCAGTTCATCATGCACGACCACGCGCCTGTTCCACAGGGATCGGAACTCGACGCGCTGCTGGCCTGGTTGCGTGACAACCTGGACCGCGACCTCACCCTGGCGGACATCGCCGCCCGGTCCGGAACCAGCACCCGGACCCTGATCCGGCGGTTCCGCGATCACACCGGCACCACCCCGCTCCAGTGGCTCCACCGGGCTCGTGTGCGTCAGGCACAGCACCTGCTGGAGACCACCGACCACTCCGTCGAACGCATCGGTGCCCAGGTCGGGTTCGGTTCCCCCACCGCCTTCCGCGACCGTTTCAAGCGCACCACCGGCGTCAGTCCGCGGGCCTACCGGCGTGCGTTCGGCTAGGACCGCTCTTCCGGATCGCGCCGGGCCCCGTGGCGGACGCGCCGGAGGCGCCCGCCGGCGGGCTCGCCGAGGCGTCCGGGCCGGGTGAGGTGGACGGACTCGCTGAGGGGGACGGACTCGGCGAGTCGGACGGGCTCGGTGAGGCGGACGGTTCCGGGGCCGGTGAACCGCTGGGGAGCGGCGAATGTGTCGGGGAGTGCGAGGGTCGCGGAGTGGGGACTCCTCCGGACGGTGTGGGGATCGGTGTCCTGGTGGGTCTGGGGGTCGGGGCGGGGGGTGCCGGCGAGGGGTCGGGGCCGATGACGATTCCGCCGTCCTTCTCGCCGTTGCCCTTGTCGACGGGTTTCGTGGCCGGGGTGTCGCCGCCCGCGCCGGGGGACGTGGGGATCGTGCCCTTGCCGTCGGGGACGCCGTGCACGCCACGGCGGTAGAAGTCGAGCCAGTAGCGGACGAGGTCGAGGTAGGCGCGGGAGTTGTTGTAGCTGAGGACTGCTGTGTCGAGGTCCGCTGACCGTCGCAGGTCCCGGTCGCCCGCGCACAGGTAGTGCCCGGCCGCCAGGGCCGCGTCGAAGACGTTGTTCGGGTCGGCGCGGCCGTCGCCGTTGCCGTCGGCGCCCCACCTGCTCCAGGTCGACGGCAGGAACTGCATGGGCCCCACCGCGCGGTCGTACACCGCGTCCCCGTCGTCGCGGCCATCGTCGGTGTCCTTGACCAGGGCGAAGCCCCGCCCGTCGAGCGCGGGTCCCGTGATACGGCCCAGAGTCGTGCCCTGCGCGTCCACCGCGCCGCCGCGGGCCTGGCCGGACTCCACCTTCCCGATCGCCGCGAGCAGTTGCCAGGGCAGCCCGCATCCCGGATCCGTACGGGCGACGGACCGCTCGGCCGCACGGTAGGCGCGCAGCACGGTGACGGGGATGCCCGACTCCGTCCTGGCCGCCAGGGCCTGACGGGCGGTCGACGGCCGGCCCGCCACGGGCAGGGGCGGCAGTTCGGTGTGATAGACGCCGTCGCCGGGCGGCGGGGCCGGTGTCGTGCGGGGAACCTCCGTGGCCTGCGGGGGCCTTCCGGCGGCGGCCGGGGCGTCGGAGGCGCTTCGGGCCTCGGCGGGCGGGACGGGCGCCTGTGAGGCGGTGACGGCCGCCACGGCCGCCACGGTGGCGGCGGCGCACCGCAGGCCTTGCCGGGAACGGGCTCGCAGACGTCGTGCGCGGCGTGCGGGCATGGGGGTGTCCCTCCCTGTCGGTACGGTCGGACGCGGCCGGACGCGGTCCGACCTCCGTCTCGGTCGCCGTCAGCGGCCGAAGGTGTCGATGCCGGAGACGAGCCAGCGCCCGTCGCGGCGCAGGACGTCGACGGCGAACATGGCCGCCGCGTAGGTCCCTTGGTCCTGTGCCGTCTGCTTGCCCCCGGCTCCCGCCGTGGGCTTGGCCCCGGCGGTGCTGACGCTGCTCTGGTCGGCGTAGACGAGGACCCGGGCGCGGTCGCCGTCGATGCGTTCGACCGCGCTGTCGGTGACGGTGGTGGTGATGACCGCCTTCTGCTGGTCGGCGCGGGTCCGGACGGCGTCCAGCAGGGCCTTGTGCTGTGCGACCGCCTTCCCGGTGAGCAGGGTCTCGGTGGCCTTCTCGTAACCGGCCGGATCGGCGTAGTCGTAGGAGAAGAGCGCGGCGACGGCCTTCTCGGTCTGGCCCTTGATCTCGCTCGTCCGGGCGGCGTCGGTCAGGGCGGTGTTGCGGACCGCCGGATCGGCGCGCAGGTTCTCCGCGCGGGCGTGCGCCCAGCCGGCGAAGCCGCCGAGGACGAGTGTCAGAAGGCACAGCACTGCCAGACCCGCCGGGCGCCGCGAGAGGCGGCCGGCCCACGGACGCGACGGCACGGCCGTCTTCCCTGTCCCTTCCGGGCTCGTCGTCTTCTTCGCGGGTTCCGGTTCGGGTTGCCGCCGTTGTGCCTGGGTGACCGTGGCACGGCCGGTGGCGGGGGTGCGCACGGGCGGCGCGGCCGTGGCGGTGGCTCCGGTCCCGCGGGCCTGGCGCCGGCGCTCGCGGTTGATGTGGTGGCGGGTCGTGGGCATCGGGTGTGGTCCTCTCGTGCTGCCGGCTGTCGTGCCGTGCCGCCGGCTCAACCGGTCGAAGTGCCGCCGACGGGTGCCTGGCCCAGGGCGCTGAGCTTCCACCGGCCGCCCGTGCGGGTCAGTTCGCCGAGCATCCGGCTGTCCTTGTCGGTGCTCTTGCCGCCGGACGCCTTCACGGTCACCCGCAGTGCGACGAGCACCCGGGCCCGGCCCGCGCGGTCGTCGAGTTCGGTGACGGCGCCCGAGAGCACCCGGGCCGTCGTCACCGTCTTCGCCTCTTTGACCTGCTCGGCGAACTGGGCGCGTCCGGATGCGAGTTGGTCGTGCAGCTCGCCGGTCGTCGAGGACTCCCACAGGTCGAGGCCGCGGTCGAGGTCGTCGTGGTCGAGGGTGTTCAGGTTCTGGACCGCCTGTTCGCCGGCGGCCAGCGCCCGGTCCCGCTGGACCGCGTACGCCGCCGAGTCGTCGTGGGCCGCCGCGTACCAGTCCCAGCCGACCCAGGCCGCGAATCCGCCCGCGACCAGGACGAGGGCGAGGATCACGGCCGGCAGCGACCGGGGTCCCGCGGGGGTGCGGGCCGTGTGTTCCATGGGTGTCTCCCGTCTCCGCGCGCGTTCAGCGGGTGATGATGTCGACGATCCGCCACTGGCCGTTCTCCCGGTGCGCGGCGACGGTGAGTTGAGCGGCGGCGGAGGTGCCGGCCGCCTTGCCGCGGCGCGAGAACTGGTCCAGGAAGACCAGCAGCCGGGCGTCGTCCCCGTCGAGCCGGATCACTCCGGTGCGCACGGCCTGGGTGCTGAGGGTCACGCGCTGCTGGGTGACGTCCGCGCGGATGCGGGCGAGCAGGTGCGTGTACTGGCGTGCCGCCCGCCCGGTGAGGACGGTGCGCGCGGAGCGCTCGGTGGCGTCGAGACCGTCCGGTGTGTAGGAGAAGACGCGGGCGAGGTCCTCCGCGATGTCGTCCGCGACGCGGGTGGTGCCCTGCGCGTCGGTCAGTGCCCGGTTCTCGGCCGCCGGCGCCGACCTCAGCCCGTGGGCGCGGTGGAGGAAGCCGCACCCGGCGAGGACCAGCACCACCGTGAGGGCGGCCAGGGTGATCACGCGCAGCCGCCCGGGGGCGGGTCGGCGCCCGGCGGCCTCCCCCACCGCGTCCCCCGCCGGCTCGTCAGCGCCGGCCTCCGGGCGGGGCCGGCCGGCGTCCGAGTCATCCCGGCCGGCCCGGGGGACGGCCGCCTGCGTGCCCGGGTCGTCCCGGTCGGCCTGCGGACCGGTTTCCTCCGCATCGGGGTCCTCCCTGGGGGACCCTGGCCCGGCCTTCCCCGGCGCGCGCTCCGCCGTCCCGGAGGGTGTGTCGTCCGGGCCGGACCGGAGGGCGTCGTCCGCCCCTCCGGTGCCCTCGGGCGCCCCTTCCGCGTCCTCGGGCGCCCTGTCTCCGCGCAGCAGACGTGTCATCGGCCGTCGCCCTCCTGTGCTGCCTGCCCGAGCGGAACGGCGTCCAGGGCCCTGACTTTCCACCGGCCCCCGTCCGTGCGCTCCAGTACCGCTTCCAGGCGCTTGCGGTCCGTGGTGGGCGTCCTCGTCCCGGCGGGCGTGACGTCGACGCTCACGGTCGCGATGAGTTTCGCCGTGCCGGAGTGCGTGTCGAGGGCGGTGACGGCGGCTTCGGTGACGGTGCCGCGCGCCGACGCGCCCGCCTTGGGCGCGGTGCGGGCCAGTTCGTCCCGCAGCGGGCCGGTCGAGGACGCGGTCCAGTCGCGGATGCCCGCCTGCGCGCGCTGCCGTGAGGACGCGTCGAGGGTGGTCAGTACGGTGATGGCCGCACGGCCGTCGACGAGGGCCCGGTCGCGCTCACGGCCGTAGGCGAGGGAGTCGTCGCCGCGGGCCTGGGCGTAGGTCCACGCACCGGTGCCGCAGAACGCCGCCGCCAGGAGGAGCGCGGCGCCGGTGAACACGCCGGACTTCCTCATCGGGCGCCCTCCGCGGTGGGTGCGAGCAGCCCCGCGAGGCCTCCCGCGCCGCCGGTGGCGTTCGGCAGGGCGAGCGCCCCGGGCAGGGCCGTGACCGCGGACGTGGCACCGGTCGAGGAGCCGCTGCCCGAGGGCAGTGAGCCCGGCTTGGCCGGATCGGGGACCGCCCCGCCGCCCGGGGCGTGCGCCGAGCCGCGCACGTTCACCCCGGTCGCGGCCGGCGCGGTGCAGGAGGCCCGGGTGTTGAGGGCGGGCGCGGTGCCGAGGTCGAGACCGTTGCGGTAGCGCGTGCCGCCGTACCCGGCGGTGCACGGCAGTGGCTCGAAGAAGGTGACGGCCATGCCGAGGTGCACCTTTCCTCCGTCGACGGCGGTGGCGCCGGCGGCGACGGCCGCCGGGTACTTCACGAGGAGTTCCTCGATGCCGTGCTGGCGGGTGACGGCGATCTCGGAGGTGGTCAGGAGGTTGGCCAGGACCACGCCCAGACTGGGGTCGAGGTCGCGCAGTACGCCGCTGATCCGGGTGGCCGCCTCGGGCGTCACGGCGAGCAGCCGGCGCAGGTCGGCGTCGGACCCCTTGAGGGTGCGGGTGAGTTCCCTGGCCCCGGTGGCGAAGTCGCGGACGGCCCGGCCTTCCTCGGCCTGGGTGCGCAGCACGGTCTCGCCGTCGGTGATCAGCCGGATGGTGGACGGCAGCGACCGGTCGGCGGCCTGTACGAAGGCGTTGCCGTTGTCGAGCAGGACCTGGAGGTCGTCGCTGTGGCCCTCGAAGGCCTTGCCCAGCTCGTCGACGACCGTGCGCAGATCGTCCAGCGGTACCGAGCGGGTGAGGTCGTCGACGCTGGTGAGGACGTCCGTGACGGGGGCGGGTACCTGGGTGTCGTCCTGTTCGATGCGGGACCCGTCGGCGAGGTAGGGGCCGCCGTCGCTCTGGGGGCGCAGGTCGATGTACTGCTCGCCGACCGCGGACAGTCCCGCCACGACGGCCCGGGTGTCGGCCGGTATGCGCGGGGCGGACTTCTTGATGCGCAGTTCGGCCACCACTCCGTCGCCGGTGAGGTCGATCGGCCCGACGCGTCCCACGGACACTCCCCGGTAGGTGACGTCGGAGTGGGTGAACAGCCCGCCCGTGGAGGGGAGTCGGACGTCGACGCTGTAGTAGTCGGCCACTCCGACGTAGCGGCCCAGGTCGGCGTAGCGGATGCCGACGAAGCCGAGGACGAGGACGGCGATGACCAGGAAGGCGAGGTTCTTCAGGCGTACCGCGAGAGTGATCACCGCGAGTCGCCTCCGTCCGGGGCAGGGGTGGAGACGGACGGGAGCGGCAGCACCGCCGTCGGCGGGGCGGTGGCGGCGGGCGCCGCACCGCCCGTCGGCCGCACCGGGCTCTTCTTCGCGGCGCCCCTCCGCGTCGCCCCCTTCTCGCCGGCCGCGGAGGCGGGTGGGGCGGAGGCGGGGGGCGGGGCCGTGCCCTGCGGCACCAGCGGCGGGGTGATCTGCGTTCCGGGCGCGGCGGCCATGTTCAGGTACACGTTGAGGTAGTCGCCCTTCACCCCGTTCAGCACCTCGTCGGTGAAGGGGTAGGTGAGCAGCGCCTGCAGCGAGTCCGGCAGGTCGGAGCCCGCGTCGGCGAGGGCGCGCAGGGTGGGGGCGAGGGCTTTGAGGTCGGCGACCATGTCCTGCTTGCCGGCGTTGACCGTGGAGACGGCGACGCCGGACAGGGTGTCGAGGGAGCGCAGCATGGTGAGCAGGGAGCCGCGCTGCTCGTCCAGGGTCTTCAGGCCGGGTGAGAGGTCCGTGAGGACGGTCCGTACGTCGTCCTTGCGGCCGGCGAGGGTCGCGGAGAGCCGGTTGACGGCGTCGAGGGCGTCGGTGATGTCGCCGCGGTGGTCGTCCAGGTCGGTGACCAGGGTGTTGACACGTTCGAGGGTGGAGCGCACCTCGTTCTCGCGGCCGCCCAGGGCGGCGTTGAGTTCCTGGGTGATGGTCTTGAGCTGGTTGACGCCACCGCCGTTGAGGAGCAGGGACAGCGCGCCGAACACTTCCTCGACCTCGGTGTTGCGGCCGGTGCGGGCGATCGGGATGACACCGCCGTCGCCGAGCCGCGCGGTGGTGGTGCCCTTGGCGGGGGCGACGAGCTGGACGTACTTCTCGCCGAGCAGGCTGGACTGTTCCAGCCGGGCGCCGGCGTCGGCGGGCAGCCGCACGGAGCCGTTGATCTTCATGGTGACGCGGGCGTGCCAGCCGTCGAGACGGATGGCGGTGACCCGTCCGACGGCGACGTCGTTGACCTTGACCGCGGCCTGCGGGACCAGGCTGAGCACGTCGTCGAGTTCGGCGGTGACGGTGTAGGGGTGGGGCCCCAGGTCCGCGCCGCCGGGCAGCGGCAGGTCCTCGACGCCGTCGAAGCGGGGAACGGTGAGGGTGAACGCGCCGAGCGCCAGGGTGAACCCGATGGCGAGGGCGAGGAGGCCGCCCGTCGAGGCGCCGACGGCCAGGGCGCCGTCGCGCAGGCCGCGCGCCACGGCCGCGGCCGCCCGGCGCGGGCGGTTCGCGCCCGGTTCCCCGTCCTCGGGCGGATGGGCCGCCCCGGCCTTCGGTGGGGTCGTCTCGTCGGGCCCGGTGGCGTCCTCGGCCCGTCGTGCGCGGCGCGTCACCGTGCCCCCTTTCCGGCGGTGGCCGCGCCGCCGGTCACCGGCAGTGGCAGCAGCGGTCCGCCCATGCTGATCTCGTTGAGGTTGGCCCGGCCGTCCAGGGAGCGGGTGTCGGGGTCGTAGGCGCCGACGACGTTGCTCGCGGCCAGGGGCGCCACGTCCAGTGCCTCGGCGAGCGAGGCCCGCTGCCGGACGAGGGTCTGGGTGATCGGCACGAGCTTGTCGACGTTCTTCTTCAGCTCGCCGCGGTTGTCCGCGATGAACCGCTTGACCTGGGCGAGCGCCGTGCCGAGTTCCTTGAGCGCGCCGGCCAGGTCGTCCTTGTTGTCGGCGAAGAATCCGACGACGGTGTCCAGGCGTTCCTGCGCGGTGCGGACGTCGGTGTCCTTGTCCTTGAGCATGGTGGTGAACGTCTGGAGCCGGCTGAGCGTGGTGAACAGGTTGTCGCTGGAGCCGTTGAGGGTCTTCGCCGCCTTGCCGAACTGCTCCACGCTGTCGCCGATGGCGGCGCCGTTGCCGTCGAGGTTGGCCGCGCCGGTGCGCAGCAGGTCCGACAGGGCTCCGGTGCTGTTGGCGCCGTCGGGGCCGAGCGCCTTGCTGAGGTCGGTGACCGAGGCGTAGAGCTGGTCGATCTCGACGGGCGTGCGGTTGCCGGAGGCGGGCAGCACCGCGCCGTCGGCGAGTGCCGGCCCGTCGTGGTAGGCGGGGGTGAGTTGTACGAACCGGTCGGCGACGATGCTCGGCGCCACGATGACGGCGCGCGCGCCCTTCGGCACCTTCACCCCTTCGTCCACGGCGAGTTCGACCCGCACCTGGGTGCCCTGCGGGTGCACCGACGTCACCCTGCCCGCCCGTACGCCGAGGATGCGCAGGTCGGAACCGGCGTAGATGCCGACGGCGCGGTCGAAGTAGGCGGTCAGGCGGGTGCCGGTGGAGTCGAAGGCGCCGGCGGCGGCGAGGCCCGCGGCGACGACGGCCAGGGCGAGGGCCGCCGCCAGGAGCCGGGCGCGCCCGGTTCCCGGGAGGAGTCTTGCGCGCTTGGTCATCGCTTACCGCTCCCCTGGGCCTGCGCCGACTGCTTCGGCGGCATGCATCCGGTCGTGGGCTGGGACTGGGCGGGCAGGTAGGTGCGGGGCACGACTCCGCAGAGGTAGCTGTCGAACCAGCGTCCGTTGCCGAGCGTGTTGCCGAGGAGGCGGTAGTAGGGGCCGACCAGGGCCAGGGTCCGGTCCAGCTGGGTGCGGTTCTTGTCCAGGACGTCGGTGACGCGGCCCAGCGCCCGGAGGGTGGGACCGAGCTGCTCGTCGTTGTCCGCGACCAGTCCGCCGAGCTGGGTGGCGAGGGCCCTGCTGCCGGTGAGGAGGGCGCGGATGGCGTCGCGCCGGTCCTGGAGTTCGCCGAGGAGGGACCCGCCGTCCTCGATGAGCGTCTCGAAGCTGGACTTCCTGTCCTTGAGGGTCTTGGTGAACCGCTGGCTGCCCCGGAGGAGTTCGGAGAGTTCCTTGTCGCGTTCGGAGACGGTGCGCGACAGGGCGGACAGACCGGTGGCGGCGTTGCGCACGTCGGGCGGCGAGTCCTTGAAGGTCTGCGAGATGGTCTCGAAGCTCTTGGCGAGCTGCCGGGTGTCGATGGCGTCGACGGTGGAGCCGAGGTCCTGGAAGGCCTGGGTCACGTCGTAGGGCGAGGTGGTGCGGTCGAGCGGGATGCGGCTGCCGGGGTCCTGGCGGCCGGCGCCGAGCGGGTCCAGGGCCAGGTACTTGTCGCCGAGCAGGGTCTTGACGGCGATGGCCGCGGTCGTCCGGTCACCGATCCAGGCGCCCTTGGTCTCGAAGGTGACCTCGACCTTGTCACCGTCCAGGGACACGCCGGTCACCTTGCCGACCTTGACGCCGGCGACGCGCACCTCGTCCCCCTCGTCGAGGCCGGCGGCCTCGCTGAAGTCGGCGCTGTACGTGGTGCCGCCGCCGATCAGGGGCAGCCGGTCGGCGTGGTAGGCGAGGAGGGTGAGCAGGGCGAGCAGGAGCAGGCCGACGAGGGCGACGGCGACGGGGTTTCGTTCCTTGACGGGCTTCAGACGCGGCCGGCGGGTCCGCGGCGCGCGGTCGTCGGTGCGGCGCACGGGTCGCTGGAGGAGGGTCATGCGCCGCACCTCGGTTCGGTGACCTGGATGCCGGTGGGCGCCCTGGAGCCGTCGCTGGTCGTCACTCCGCTCACACGTGCCTCGCAGAGATAGAGGTTGAACCATGATCCGTAGGAGGACAGGCGGGCCAGGGCGGTCATCTTGGCGGGGCTCCTCGCCAGGAAGTCCTGGATCTGCGGGGCGCCTTGGTCGAGGTTGGTGGAGAGCCTGCCCAGTTCGCGGATGTCCTGCTTGAGGGGCGCGCGGCCGTCCTCCAGGAGGCCGGCCGTCACGGTGGTGAGGTCGCCCATGGCGGCCACGGCCTGGCCCAGCGGCTTGCGGTCGTCGTTGAATCCGCTGACGAGCCGGCGCAGGGTGTCGACCAGATCGTCGAATCCGGCCTCGCGGTCGTTGAGGGTGGTCAGGACCGTGTCGAGGTTCGTCACCACTTCGCCGACGACCTTGTCCTTGGCGGCGACCGTCGAGCTGAGCGAGCCGATGTGCCGGATCAGGCTGTCGACGGTGCCGCCCTCGCCCTGGAGCACCTGGACGATGGAGCCGGCCAGTTCGTTGACGTCCTTGGGCGAGAGGCCCTCGAACAGCGGCTTGAACCCGTTGAAGAGCAGCGTGAGGTCCAGTGCGGGCTGGGTGCGTCGGAGCGGGATGGTGTCGCCGGGTTCGAGGGTGCCCGTGAGGGTTCCGCTGCCCCGGTCGAGGGCCAGGTAGCGCTGACCGACCATGTTGAGGTACTTGACGGCGGCGGTCGTCGAGCGGGGCAGGGACTGTCCGTCGCGCACGGTGAAGGTGACCTGGGCGGTGCGGTGCTCGACGACGTGCACGTCCGTGACCTCGCCGACCTTCACTCCGGACACCCGCACGCTGTCACCGTCGACGAGGCCGGTGACGTCGGTGAACAGGGCCTTGTAGGAGTGGGTGCCGTCGCCCACCCCGGTGTTGGCGACGCTCAGGCCCAGCACGGTGGTGGCCAGCGCGGTCACCGTCGCGAAGACGAGCGACTTCAACAGCGGCCCGGTCAGCGGGCGGCGTCCCGGGTGGGTCTCCTCGCGCTGTCCGCGCGCGCGGCGGCTGATCCTCATCGCAGTGTCACCTCCGCGCCGCGCAGCGTCGGGCCGGCGAGCAGACTGCTCCAGTCGGGCAGGTCACCGGGGTCGTGGCCGGTGGCCGGGGCGAGCAGTTCGTTGACGAGCCGGTTCTCCTGCGGCGAGTTGGCCGGCCCGAGGCTCTGGCCGGCGGTCGCCGGGACCTGCGCGGCCGGCGCGGCGGGTACGCCGAGGTAGGGCACGGGGTAGCAGTGCGGGCCGCCGGAGGCGTCGTAGGAAGGGGTGTCCCGGCCGGGGACGTAGGCGCCCCGGGAGGCGACGGTGGTCACGTCGACGTGCAGTCCGGGCTGGTCCGTGCCCTTGCCGAGGGCCTGGTCCATCCGCGGTACGAAGTCGGCGAGGGTGCGCAGCGTGCAGGGGAAGACCGAGGAGTACTGGGCGAGCAGTCGCAGCGTCGGCCTGGAGGCGGCGCTGAGCCGGATGATGTTGGTCTTGTTCTGCCGAAGGAACGTGGTGAGGTCCTGGGCGGTGGCGGTGGTGGCGCCGAGGGCTGCGGCCAGGTCACCGTCCTTCTCGGCCAGGGTGCGGCTGGTGGTGGTGAAGTCGGTGAGCGCGGTGACGATGTCGGGGGCGGCGTCCGCGTAGACGTTGCTGACCTTCACGAGTTCTTTCAGGTCGCGGTTGAGGGTGGGCAGTTCGGGGTTGAACTCGCGCAGGAGGGCGTCGAGCCGGCTGAGGGTCTCGCCGATCCGGTCGCCACGCCCGGACAGCGCCTGGGAGACGGCCGAGAGGGTGGCGGAGAGTTTCTGCGGCTGGACGGCGGTGAGCATCGGCAGCACGTTGTCGAGCACCTGCTGGAGTTCGACGGCGTTGGCGGAGCGGTCCTGCGGGATGACCGCTCCCGCGGTCAGCGACCGGCCTGAGGGGTGTGCGGGCGGGACCAGGGCCACGAAGCGTTCCCCGAACAGGGTGGTGGGCAGCATCTGGGCGCTGACGTCGGCCGGGATGCGGGCGAGGACGCCGGGTCGCAGGGCCAGGGTGAGCCGGGCGCCGTCCTCCGTGGGGTCGATGGCGCGTACCTCGCCGACGACGACGCCGCGCACCTTCACCTCGGCCCCCAGATGCATCTCGTTGCCGACCGCGCCGGTCTCCACGACCACCGGTTCGCTGTCGGTGAAGGTCTTGTCGTAGACGGCGACCGCCAGCCAGACCAACAGGGCGGGCACGGTCAGGAACACCACTCCGGCCAGCCGGCGCCGTAGTTTCCCGCCTCTCGGAGCGCTCATGTCACCCCGCCACCTTCACGGTCGTGGTGGCGCCCCACAGGGCCAGTGACAGGAAGAAGTCGGTCACGGCGATCAGCACGATGGCGTTGCGCACCGACCGCCCCACGGCGACGCCGACGCCGGCCGGGCCGCCGCTGGCGTGGTAGCCGTGGTAGCAGTGGGCGATGATCACGATCACGCTGAAGATCAGCACCTTGAGCACGGACAGCAGCACGTCCGTGGGGGACAGGAACAGGTTGAAGTAGTGGTCGTAGGTGCCGCTGGACTGGCCCTGGAAGACCACCGTCACGGCGCGGGAGGCGAGGTAGGAGGAGAGCAGTCCGATCGCGTAGAGCGGGACGATCGCGACGACCCCGGCGATGATGCGGGTGGTGACCAGGTAGGGCAGGGAGCGGATGCCCATGGCCTCCAGGGCGTCGACCTCCTCGTTGATGCGCATGGCGCCCAGTTGGGCGGTGAAGCCGGCCCCGACCGTGGCGGAGAGGGCGAGTCCGGAGACGAGGGGGGCGATCTCGCGGGTGTTGAAGTAGGCGGAGACGAAGCCGGTGAAGGCCGCGGTGCCGATCTGGTCCAGGGCCGCGTAGCCCTGGAGTCCGACGACGGTCCCGGTGAAGAGCGTCATCCCGATCATCACGCCGATGGTGCCGCCGATGACGCCGAGGCCGCCGGTGCCGAAGGCCACCTCGGCCAGCAGCCGCCGCACCTCCTTGAGGTAGCGGCGCAGGGTGCGGGGCACCCACAGCACGGAGCGGACGTAGAAGATCATGCGCTCGCCCGAGCGGTCGAGCCATACGAGCGGGGACGCCATGGCCTCTCAGCCTCCCTTCGGCGGGACGACCTGCAGATAGACGCCCGTGATCACCATGTTGACGAAGAAGAGGAGGAGGAAGGTGATGACGACCGACTGGTTCACGGCGTCGCCGACGCCCTTGGGGCCGCCGCGCGGATTGAGTCCGCGGTAGGCGGCGACGATGCCGGCGATGAACCCGAAGACGAGGGCTTTGAACTCGCTGACGTAGAGGTCGGGCAGTTGGGCGAGCGAGGAGAAGCTGGACACGTAGGCGCCCGGGGTGCCGTGCTGGAGGTAGACGTTGAAGAAGTAGCCGCCGAGGATGCCGACCACGGAGACCAGGCCGTTGAGCAGGACGGCCACGCCCATGGCGGCCAGGACCCGCGGGACGACCAGGCGCTGCACGGGTGAGACGCCCATGACCTCCATGGCGTCCAGTTCCTCGCGGATGGTGCGCGACCCCAGGTCGGCGCAGATCGCGGAGCCGCCCGCGCCGGAGATCAGCAGGGCCACGATGAGCGGGCTGGCCTGCTGGACGACGGCGAGCACGCTGGCCCCGCCGGTGAAGGACTGGGCGCCGAGCTGCTGGGTCAGCGAGCCGACCTGAAGGGCGATCACCGCGCCGAAGGGGATCGAGACGAGCGCGGCGGGCAGGATCGTCACACTGGCGAGGAACCAGAACTGTTCGATGAACTCCCTCAGCTGGAAAGGGCGTTTGAAGATCGCCCCGGCGACTTCGACGGCGAGTGCGAAGAGCCGTCCGGTCTGCCGCAGCGCGCCGGTGATCATGCGCCGCTCCCGGTCGCGGGCAGCGGCAGCGCGGGTGCGCCGTCGGCCGTGGCGTAGGTGCGCTCGATGGCCGCGCGGGCGGCGGGCGGCAGCCGGTCGAGCATGCCCAGCACGCGTTCGCGACGCCGGGCGGCGGCACGGCGCGGCGGCAGACCGGGAGAGGGCTGCAGCTGCGGGACGATCTCGCGCGGCGCGGCGGTCCGGGCCCGTGGATCGGCGGCCTCGGCGGCCAGGGTCGCCGCGTCCTTCTCCTCGGACATCCCGATGGGTCCCTCACGGCGGCCGGCGAGGAACTGGGCGACCACCGGTTCCTCACTGGTGAGCAGTACCTCGCGCGGGCCGAAGGTGACCAGTTCGCGGCGGAAGAGCATGCCCATGTTGTCGGGGACGGTCGCGGCGATGTCGAGGTTGTGGGTGACGATCAGCATCGTCGCGTCGATCTGCGCGTTGAGGTCGATCAGCAGCTGGGAGAGGTAGGCGGTGCGCACCGGGTCGAGCCCCGAGTCCGGCTCGTCGCACAGGATGATCTGCGGGTCGAGCACGAGGGCGCGGGCCAGGCCGGCTCGCTTGCGCATGCCGCCGCTGATCTCTCCGGGCAGTTTGCGCTCGGCGCCGAGGAGTCCGACGACCTCGATCCGCTCCATGACGATGCGGCGGATCTCCGACTCCTTCTTGCGGGTGTGCTCGCGCAGCGGAAAGGCGATGTTGTCGAAGAGGGACATGGAGCCGAACAGGGCCCCGTCCTGGAACATGAGCCCGAAGAGTTTCCGCGTCTCGAATATCTCGTGCTCCGGGCTGTTCACCATGTCCACCCCATTGATGAGGACACGGCCGCGATCCGGTTTGAGGAGACCGATGAGCGACTTGAGGAAGACGGTTTTCCCGGTCCCGGACGGACCGAGCATGACACTGACTTCACCGGCCGGAAGCGTGAGGGTCACATCCTGCCAGATGTTCTGCCTGCCGAATGATTTGGTCAGGCCCTCGACCACCACTTCGATTCCCATATCACCTCCGACAAAGGTGGGCCAGTGCGCACCGGGTGCGCACGCTAAGGCGGCGCACACGCCTGTGGCAACAGGCGCGGCACCGATTCCGCGACGCCCTCCCGGATTTTGTCACCGCGCAGACAAAGTGCCGGACGGCACCTTGTCCACGGACGACAGAACAGGGCCGCGCGTCTCCGGGGGCTGGATACGCGAGGCCCTGCCGACGGGCGTACGACCCGGAAGGAGGGCGAGGGCCGGACGTCCGCCGCACCTCCGGCCGGCGGGGGGCCGCCGATGCGGAGGTCAGCGCCGCATCCGGCACGTTACGGCGCGGTAACCTGGGCGGGCAATAGCCGATCTCAAGTTTTCCGCGATATGCGATCGAGCGATAGACGATCTGTCAGCAGAGTGACAAGCATCGGGACGGAATGTGTCGCCGAGTGCGCATACGCCGTCCCGGGCGACCGCCCCGTGGCGTTCCACGGCCGTTTTCACGGCCGCTTTCACGGGAACCGCGTCCCACGGTCGGCGCGGCTTTTCTTGGCATCGGGTGACTAACCGGCGCAAGGCGGTGCTCACCCGGAGAACAGTTGGTTGCTCTTTTCAAAGAATCATGGTCGGCGGCATTGTTCGGTCAAGTTTCCCGCAAGTAACGTCGATGTTCGCGGTCGACATGTTCGAGCCGCAGGCCGCTGCTCCCCACCCTCGGTCGGTTCCGTCGCGGCCCCCTTCTGCCGGTCAATCCACAAGGAGAGTCCCAGAGCCATGAAGAAGACCCTCAGAACCATCGCCGTCGTGGCGGGCGCGGGTGCGGCCGCGTTCGGGATCGCCGTCGCCCCCGCCTCGGCGAACGCCTCCACGGTGTGGACCGTCAACCCGTCGCCGTCCAGCTTCACGGCGACCAACAGCGGGAACATCGTGCTGACCGCCAACATCCCGATGACGTGCACGACGTCGAGCGCCTCGGGCACCATGGCGAGCGCGACCGGCAACCCGGCGTCGGTCGCGGACATCACCGCGATCAACTTCGGCACCACCAGTTCCCCGTGCACCAGCATCCTCGGCGCCGTCACGGCCACGCCGGTGGGGACCTGGCACGTCGTCGCACAGGACTACACCGCCGCGACCGGTGTCACCAAGGGCTACATCGGCGGCGTCAAGGCCGATGTGGTCGCCGGTGCGTGTCACTTCACCGTCGAGGGCAAGGCGTCCGGCACGTACACGAACTCCACCGGCGTCCTGGCGGTCAACAGCGTCTCGGGCGACCTGTCCGTCACCGCGGCCAGCGGCTGCGGCACGGTCGTCACCACCTCCACCAAGCCCACCTTCAAGGGCAACTACCTGGTCAAGGTGAAGGGCACCAGCACCATCCCGACGATCGTCGGCTCCAACCCGTAAGGTCCGGCACCCGTCCCGAACCGCCCGGCCGGCGACCCCGGCCGGGCGGTTCGGCCGGTACGAGCCGAAATCCCGAGACCAGATCGAGCGGAGCAGCAGATGAAAGGCCCTCCCGCCACCCTGCGGCGCCCCGGTGTCCGCGTCAGGACCGCGACGACCGCCGCGTTCGTCGTCCTCGCCGCCATGGTTCCGGCCGCGATCGCCACCGCTGACGCCCAGCAGGTGGACGCCTCCCTGCCCTACGTGTGCGCCTTCCCCTCCGGGCCGCGGCAGGCGACGGTACGGGTCTCGGCGACCGTGCCCGACCGGGTCGCGCCGCACCAGGCGATCCGGCCGACGCACGTCACCACCGCGGTGGAACTGCCCGCCGAGGCGGTGACGGACCTCAAGGCGCCTCAGGCGGCCCAGGTCCGGGCCGCGACCCGGCTCACGATCGGCGTCTCGCAGAACGCCGCCTCGGCCGAGGCGACCTGGCGGGGCACCGCGCCGCCGGTGGCCCTCGCCGAGTCCGGGTCCCTCACGCTGACCGCGACGGGCGATGTGCCGACGGTGACCGCCCGCAGCGCCGGCGACCTGACGCTCGCCGCCGGGAACCTCGCCGTCGACCTGGCCGTGTCCTCCCCGGACGGCGCGGACCCGGCCCCGGCCCCGCTCACCGTCGCGTGCGCCCTGGACGACGACAAGGCTCCCGGCCACGGCCTGCTGGCCACCGTCCCCGTCGGGGTGAGCACCTCCGGTCCGAGCCGCACGCCGTCCGGCTCCGGTACCCCCTCCCCGTCGCCCTCCCCGGCCTCCCCCGGCCGGCCCCCCTCGGCGCGAACCGTCAGCCCGCCGACGGGGCAGCCCCCGGAGGTCGCCGTCCAGAGCCCCGGTTCCCCCACCGGCGGCAACGCCCCGACATGCCGCTACGACGCTTCCCACCCGGCCGACGAGATGTCGCTGAACGGATACATCACCGGTTACGCCAACGTGCGCAAGCTGAAGGGAGCGGCGCTGCTTCCGCCCTCGTGCGCGCTGATCGAACAGGGCCAGCCCGACTTCCAGTTCCCGACGGGCGACGGTCCGGCCGTCATCACCCAGCACTCCGACGGCCAGATCTCCTATCAGGGGCGCCGGCAGACCGCGCCGTTCAAGGCCACCTTCCTCACCTTCGACTTCGTCCCGGCGACGGCCACGATGGTGCTGGAGCAGACGGGCCCGCTGACCATCGACTCGCTCGGTCATATGGACATGACGACCTTCTACACCACGATGGACACCTACATCCGGGTACCGCTGGTCCTGAAGGTCACCTCGCTGACCGTCAACGGCACCCCGCTGGACGTCGGTTCCTCCTGCCGGACCAGTGCACCGCTCAGCTCCCCGGACCCCGAGGCCGCGAGTCACCCCGGCGACCACCTGGTCCTGCGCGGCAGGGGCGAGTACGCCGCCGGCGAGCCGGCCACCGGCTACATCCTCCTCTCGGGCGGACCGCTGACCGGCGAGACGACGATCCCCGCCTTCACCGGCTGCGCCTCGGGCGGCGAGAACCTCGACAGACTGCTGACGGCATCGATCTCCGGACCGGGCAACTACATCAAGCAGATCCAGGGCCAGACGTGCGGCGTGGCCAACCCGGTCGAGGGCCAGTGCACCGAGGACCTGCAGCCGGCCCAGATCCCCGTCCCCGAACGCTGAGCCATCCACACACCTCCTGCGAACCTCTCACGGAAGGCCCCGACATGAAGCGACTCCCCGGCCGCGCCGGACTCCTGGCCGCCACCGCGCTCGGCACCGCCCTCGGCTCCTTCGCCGCCATGGGAAACGCCACCGCCGCGACCACGCAACTCAACGGCGAGTGGGCCCCCTTCACCCGCTGTCCCGTGGACGCCCCGGCGATGCTGGCCGCGGACGGCCTGGTCCAGACGCCGCAGTGCGTGGTGTCCACCTCGGCGAGCGGTTCCATCAAGCTGGGCAACACCACGGTGAGCACGGGCCGGACCGACCTCCAGATCGGGGTCGTGGAGAACGCGGACGGCACCAGCACCGTCGTGGCCCCGCCCTCCGGCGCGCTGATCGCCGACTCGGCCACGGTGCCCGGCGGTCTGCTGGGCCTGATGTGCCCCAGCAACGTCCCGGCCGTCACGGCCATCTGCCGGCAGATCACCGACAGCAGCCTCAACAAGATCACGGCCACCGTGGAGTCCGTCGGTTCGCCCAGCGACTTCGACCAGACCGCGGGCATCCTCACCGACAAGCCGATCGTCTCCATCCCGGTCCGCATCCACCTCCAGAACCCCTTCCTGGGCTCCAACTGCTACATCGGCTCCAAGTCGAACCCCGTCGTGCTGCGCCCGAAGAACCTCAACCTGCCCGACTTCGGCATGACGTTCTTCAAGGGCGACGGCACCGTGGCGGACGACGGCGAGATGAGCCGGATCAACCTGACCGGCGCGGTCCAGAACGACAGCACCTTCGCCGTGCCCGGCGCCAGCGGTTGCGGACTCGGGCTGTTCGGTCTGATCGACGCGGCGGTCAACCTCAAGACGGGCCTGCCGTCGGCCGCGGGGAAGAACAGCGTCACGCTCAACGACACGCAGACCTCGCTGGCGGGACTGCTGGCCCCCGGCACGGTCGCGCCCGACGCCGGCCGGGCCCTCTCCCAGGGTTGGCACTCCGCCGTCAAGTAATGGCCGACCACCGACGAGTATCAGCCGTCTCGCCCCGCTGCCGCCCTCGCACGGCACAAATGTGTGCGCGACTGGTGCACATCGCGAAGGAGTTGAATTAACTTCACCTTCCACACAGGCATGCACCTGACGACCGGCCGGTGTCACCCGTCCTCGGGCGGGTGACACCGGCCGCTCTCCCCACCAGGCGCGTCGAGAGCGAGGAACGACAGACCCATGCCTTCGACCATGAGGCCACCGGGACTCGGAGAACCGCTCGACCCCCTGCCCAGGGAGTTCGCGGCCCTCATAAGACCGGAGTTACCCGGGCTCCTGAAGGAGATACGACTGGAGGTCGTCCGCGCCTATCCGGTGTACGGCCGGCTGCTCAACGGACCGAACGCGGACGCCATCCGCCAGGGCGTCGAGCAGGCCCTGTCCGCCTTCGTGGACCGGGTGGCCGAACCGGGCAAGGACTCGGAGCTGCGCGACGAACTGCTGCGCAAGTTCGGGCGGGTGGAAGCGTACGAAGGCCGCGACCTGGGCACCCTCCAGGGCGCGTACCGGCTCGGCGCACGTGTCGCCCTGCGCCGGGCCAAGGCCGTGGGCCGGCACCACCATCTCTCCGCCGCCGTCGTCCTGGCGTTCGCCGACGCCCTGTTCGCCTACGTGGAGGAACTCGAGGCCATCTCCCGCGAGGGCTACATCGAGGTGCAGTCCCGGGCCGCCTCCGAAGTCTCGGCGGTGCGCAGGAAGTTGCTCCACCTGATCCTCGCGGCCCCGCCGCTGTCCCAGTCGACCGTCATGGACCTGTGCGAGGCCGCCGCCTGGCCACTGCCCTCCGAGGTCACACTCGTCGCGCTGCGCGCACCCGTGTCCGAACACCTGGAGCCGCGGCTGGCGGGCGACGTCCTGGCCGATCTGGACATCCCCCAGCCGCATCTGCTCTTCCCGGGGTCCCTGACGCCGCAGCGCCGGGCGATGCTGGAGACGGCCCTGGCCGGCACGCACGCCGCGGTGGGCCTGACCGTGCCGCACGACCAGGCGGCCGACTCGGTCCGCTGGGCCCGGCGCGTGCTGCAGCTGGTCGACGAGGGCGTCCTGGACGACGCTCCGCTGATCTGCTGCGAGGACCATCTGGTGACCCTCTGGCTGCTGTCCGACCCGCCCCTCATGTCGCAGGTGGCGGCCAGGGAACTGGCCCCGCTGCGCGAACTGCCCGCCAGCCGGCGGGACCGGCTCCTGGACACCCTGCGCGTCCACGTGTCCACACGGGGCACCGCGGAACAGGTCGGCGAGATGCTCGGCGTGCACGCCCAGACGGTCCGCTACCGGCTGCGGAGCCTCGACGCCCGCCTCGGCGACCGCCTCACCGATCCCGACCACCGCTTCGCTCTGGAGACGGTCCTGCGCGCGCTGCACCTGCGGGGCCGGGCGGGACGGTGATCCCCTCGCGGGGCGCCGCTCCGCGACGGTCCGTACGTCCGGCCCCGGATGCCCGGCGACGGGTCCGTCGCCGGGCATCCGGGGCCCGGCCGGCACCGCGCGAACGCCCTCCGCTCCGGTTCACGCTCGCACGCGAGAGGATCGGACAGCATGACGCTCGGTGACGCGGTGCGCGGGCCGGTTCTGCGGGTATGCGGGAAGAGACGACGAGCGGTGATTCCCGGTCGTGTGACCGAACTGCCGCAGACACAGGCGCAACGGAGGGAAGTTCGTGCTCACGCTGATCAGCCGCGCCGAGGATCTTGCGGTGGCCGCTCTCCCGAAGGACGTCGACCTCCACACCGGCGGCGAGGTGCGCGCCGCGGGCGAGCGTCTGTGCGACGACGGTTGCCGTTACCTGGTCCTGGACACCTCACCGGTCGCCTACATGGACTCCATCGGCATCACGGTTCTCCTTGACCTCCGGCAGCGCTTCGACTCGGCGGGCGGCGCGCTGCTCGTCGCCGTGCCCGACGAGCACCTGCGGTGGCGCCTGGACATCCTCGGGCTCGACTCCGTCCTGTTCCTCACTTCGACGCCGGCGGAAGCCGTCGCCCGGGCCCGTCAACTGCGCGACTCCGCCTACCGCCCCGGCCGGGACACCCGGCAGTTCCGCGCGGACAGCGCCTGACCCCGACGGCGGTCCCGACGGCGCGACTGCGCCAGGGCAACGCCCACGAACGACACCGGACCGGGACATCGTGGCGCTGATCCCCGAGGACCAGCGCTCGATGGAGGAACTGCTGCGTGCGATGCGTGGCGTCGAGACCGAACGTCGGACTGCTTGGCACCGGCACGCCCGTGTGAGACCTCTCCTCCCGCCGCCACCGCTCCGGTGCAGGTGCGCGTGCTCGTGGCGACCGGCACCACCCGCCCGCCGTCTCGCCGGTGCGGGCCGCTGCCGGCCGCCGGCGGTGCGAGACCCGGGGTCGACGCCGGGCTCCCGGCGCCGGCCGAGGTGACCGACGGCGTCCCGCTGCTCCCTCCCGGTGTGCCCGGCGCCCGGGCGGGTATCCGCGCGGGGACCGTCAAGAACATCCCGGACCGACTGGGAGAGGCATTCCTTGTCCTGTCCACGCCCGCCCGGATCAGGGCCGAAACGTCGAGTCGCGGGCATGGGGGGAGCAAGGGTTCCCCCGCCGCGTCAACACGCGCTCCACCTCACACCCTGACGCGTGATTTGCCTGTCCGTCACCGACTGTGTCCGGCTGGTCCGCGCCAGGAGATGCCGGCCGGCCCGCCCGGAAGCGACTGCCAGGAATCGCCGCCGAGCGGGCCCCGCGCTCCGAGCACGGCGGCAGGTCCCTCCGGACCCGCGGACGGGCACCGTCTGCGGCCGTCCCGCCGGGACCGGGAGGGTTACGACCCAGAGCCCACGGGCAGGTCGATGCCGCGAGCGGTGACCGGGCGAGCGGTGCCGTCGGCGAGCCGGTAGGAGAGCCCGACGACCGCGGACTTCCCGGATGCGACCGCTTCCGCGAGGGCGCGCGAACGGTCGAGCAGCAGGTCGACGGTGTGCCGCACCTGCTCGTCGATGAAGTCCGCGTCCTCGGTGTGGCCGGCGGCGCGGGCGGCGAGCACGCTCGGGGTCACCTTCTCGACCACGTCGCGCACGTAGCCGCCCGCGGCTGCTCCGTCCTCGACGGCTGAGCGAGCGGCGGCCACAGCGCCGCAGGCATCGTGCCCGAGCACCACGACCAGCGGGGCGCCGAGCACGCTCACACCGTACTCGATGCTGCCGAGCACCTCGGGGCCCATGACGTGCCCGGCGGTGCGGACCACGAACAGGTCGCCCAGCCCCCGGTCGAAGATGATCTCGGCGGCCAGCCGGGAATCGGCACATCCGAACAGCACCGCGAACGGCTGCTGGGCCGGTGCGATCTCCGAGCGGCGGGCGGCGTCCTGGTTCGGATGCTCCGGTGTACCCGCGACGAATCGCCGGTTGCCGGCCAGGAGGGTTTCGAAGGCTTCAGTGGGCGTCGGAAGGAAGGTTTCGGTCATGATCACAGATTACGGTCCCGCTCCGGCCGCCGTGCGAGCCCCCAGCCGGTCGGCGCCGTCGGACTTAACGGTGGGACCGCGGTGGGCCGCGGGAGGCCGGCTGGCCTCGACCTGTCGTGACCCCCGGCCGACGGAGAAGCGGCGGTGGCGGCCGACGGGTGGGGAGGTGCCGCTCGCGGCCGGCGTCCTGCGGACGGGAACGTTCAGAGGACCTGACGGCGCCCGCCCGCACGCCCCGCTGCCTCCGCGCTGCCGCGACGGGACTCGGCCCCGGGCGTCGCCGACAGCGTCCCGGTCTGCTGCGGGGGCCGTGAACGGGCAGGGTCCCGCTTCGCGACGGCGGGGACGTGGCACAGCAGGATGCAGACGTCGTCGTCGCGTTCGGACTCGGGAGCCACCGGCTCGAGCAGGGACTCGGCGCATCTGTCCAGGTCCTCCAGCGCGGCTTCGTCCACTGCGGCCAGAGTTCGGCCGAGCAGCGCGATGCCCGAGTCGATGCCGCGCGTGCGTCGCTCCACCAGGCCGTCGGTGTACAGGACGAGCATCGAGCCGGGCGGCAGCTCCGCCGCGTGGTCCCGGTACTCGAAGGGCACGGGGACGCCCAGCATGACACCGGGTCTGGCGTCCAGGACACGAACTCCTCCCCCGGGATCGCGGACCACACCGGGCGGGTGTCCGGCGGCGGCCCACACGACGTGGGGGTCACCCGGCCGGAAGCGGGCGATGGTGACGGTCGCGTACAGGTTCGGCTGCTGGTGGCGCAGCATGCGGTGGAGCCGGGTGAGGATCCGGGCCGGGCCGTCGCCCTCCACGGCGTAGGCGCGCAGGGCGGTGCGGAGCTGGCCCATGATCACAGCGGCGCGCAGCCCGTGCCCGGTGACGTCGCCCATCACGGCCAGGAGGCTGCCGTCCGGCTGGGTGAAGGCGTCGTACCAGTCGCCGCCGATGTTCAGTCCGCGTGTGGCGGGCAGGTACCGGGCCGCGAGGCGCAGGCCGTCGACGACGGGCAGGTCGGTGAGCTGAGCGCGCTGCAGTGCCTCGGCGGTGTCGCGATGCTGCGCGTAGCGCAGGGCGTGGTCCAGGGCGATGGCGGTGCGACGGGCCAGTTCGATCAGCATGACTCGGGTGTCCGTGTCGTACCGGTCGCCGGGCGCGGTCAGCGTCAGTACGCCCAGGGTCCGGCGGGTGGTGAGCGGGATGCTCAGGACGGACCCGCTGGCGTCCGGCGCGGAGCGCGGGTGACCGCCGGCCCGAGGGGGCGCGCCTGGGTCCGGCCCGGTGTGCTGGGGACGATCGGTGCGGGCGGCGGCGAGCGCGGCCTCCGGGCGCGCGGTGGCGCCGGCTGCCCGCTCGTCGTCGAAGAGCCAGACGTCGACCTGACCGGCGTACTCGGGAACGAGCAGCCCGGAAAGGCGCCGCACGATGTCCTCGTGGTCGAGGGATGCCGTGACGGCCGCGCTGGCGTCGGCCAGGAAGGCGAGCAGACGCCGTGCCGACTCCGCTTGCGCGCGTGCGGTCCGTTCGGCTTCGAGCAGTGCCCGCTGGGTGGCGGCGGCCGCGGCCAGTTCCGCGTGCAGGGCCAACACGCCCTGGTTGGTCTGGTGCAGTTCCTCGCGGTGCAGGCGGACGAGCGTCTCCACCTGGTCAAGCCTGCGGAGGACCGCCGCGGTCTCCTCGTCCGCCCCGAGGACGCTCTGGGCCGCGTCGACGGGGCGCCCGGCCGCGGCCGCGAGGGACGCGCCTCTCCTCGTGGAGCCGGGGCAGGCGAGCGTGAGCCGCCACGGCGGCGCCTCGTCCGTGGCCGGCCGGGCGGGCGGGGCGGCCCGCACGGAGGCCCCCATCAGCCGCTGCTCGCCGCTCGCGCCTTCCCGTACGGTGAGCGTGAGCTCCGCACCGCCCCCGGCGAGATGCTCACGCAGGCGTGCGGTGAGCGCGGTGAGGAAGCGGGCCCGTTCCACCTCCGGCGCTCCCAGGGCGGCAGCGAGGCGCCCGGCCTCGACGCGGGCGCGGGCCGCCTCGGCGGCCGACGTGATCGTCCGGACGTCGGGCGCGATCACCACGGACGCGCCGGGGACGGACGGGCGCTCACGGACGCGCCGGTGCCGCCCCGCCCGGGACCGGCCCGGCGCCCGGCGTCCCGCGGGCCGGTCGCCGCGTTCACCACCGCGCCGCCACCGGACACCCGGGGTGCCGCGGACGACGCCGCCCGGCCGGAGTACGCGTGCCCCGGACGGCCGGTCCCGGTCCGCGACCCGGGGCGTCCGCCGATGTCCTCGAACGGGCTGGTCACCGGTCGGCGGCCGGGCGGCGCGGCGACCGCGGGGCGGCGCCGGGCGGGGTGGGCCAGAAGGCCGGCCGACACGACCACCTCTTCCTCCGGCACCTTCATCGTCACCTCTTGCGTCGGGCTCGGCGGCCGTCGTTCGGCCTCCGTCGACCAGGCGGCAATCATTGCCACATGGCAACGTTAGCGTCCGAAGCGCGCCGTGAACAACACCCGGCCGCCCGGAACGGTGCCCGGCCGGGTCAGCGGCCGTGCCAGTCGAGGCAGACCACCAAGGCGTCGTCCTCGGGGACCGCTCGGCCCCGGTGCCCGGTGAGTTCGCGCAGGATGGCGCGCGGGACCTCGGCGGCGGGCAGGAGCCGGGTCGCCTGGATCGCCCGTGCGAGCGCGGCGTCCCCGTAGGCCTCGCCCCCGGGGCCGGCCACCGCGTACACACCGTCGCTGACGAAGACCAGGCGATCGCCGGGCTCGGCCTGGAACTCCTGGACCACGTAGTCGGTCTCCTCGAACATGCCGAGCGGGAGCTGGGCTTCGAGGGCGACGGATTCCACCGTGCCGCCACGCAGCCGCAGCAGGCGCGGGGAACCGGCGTCCACGACCTTGGCGCGGCCCGTAGCCAGGTCGAAGTCGAACATCAGCACCGACAGGTAGCAGCGACCCCGGTAGTGGGCGTACACCGCCTGGTCCGCCAGGGCGGCCTGGTCGTCGATGGCGAGGCCGGCGCGGCGGGCGTTGCGCAGGGCGCTGATCGCCAGGTTCGTGAGCAGCGAGGCCTCGATACCCTCCCCCATGCCGTTGGTCACGTACAGCATCAGACGGTCGGCCGTGGCGGACCAGTCGAAGTTGTCTCCGAAGATCGCGTACGCGGGCTCCAGCTGCGCGCCGAGTTCGTACTCGGGACGAGAGCAGGAACGCCCCGGCAGCAGGTGCCACTGCATCTCCGCGGCCAGGGTGAGCCGGTCCCTGCGCCGCGCCTGCAGATAGACGTCGGTGTCCCGCTCGGCGACGACCACCTCGTGACCGAGCACCTCCGCGACGTCCGCGAGTTCGCCCAGCAGATTCTGTACTCCGTCTCCGCCCGGCAGGGTCACGGACAGCACACCGAGCCGGTCCCCCCGCACACTGACCGGAAGGTGCACACGCACGCAGCCGCCGGCGGCCGGCTCGACGACCGGTTCCTGCGCCCCGAAAGCCCTGCCCTCCACGCTGTTGTGCACAGACAGCGGGTCGGCGGTCAGCGGCAGCACGGACACCGGTTGGAGGACGGTCAGACCGTAGTCCGCCAGGAACAGCTCCACGGACTCGGCGCCGTATTCCTCGACCAGGACACGGCGGACCGCGTCCAGCAACTCATGGGGTGCCGCCGTGCGCAAGGCACGCTCGACGGCGACAAATCTGTTCACAGTACTGATTACACCAATCATTCGACGGACACTTACCGACCTCCCCGGGCATCGAGGTCATGCGAATCAGTCGCGGCGGAACCGTCCCAGGTGTGCGAACCACCTTTCGGCGCCGCGGACTCCTAGTAGGCTGGCAGCCGTCCCAGTGCCTGCGAGAGTGTGACAGTGGCTGCTTTCCGTCCGTATCCGGAGCCCGTCGAGGTCGCCCGAGTGACCGCGACGGCCGGAGAGCTGCTGGAAGTCCTGTGGGGCCGCGCCTCCACCGCCCCGGCGTCCGCCTCCCAGATGCGGGTCCTTCTCACGCTGGAGCACCAGGACGGCATCAACCTGCGCACACTCAGCGACGCCCTGGCGTCGACGCCCCCGTCCACCAGTCGGCTGTGCGACCGCCTGGTCGCCGCCGGCCTCGTCGAACGGGTGGTCAGCGCGGCCGACCGGCGTGAGGTGCGGCTGCACCTCAGCACCCGGGGCCGCGCGTTCCTCGACGACCTCCGGGCCCGCCGGGAGCAGGAAGTGCAGGCGGTACTGGCCCTGATGCCCGCGGCCAAGCGAACGGCACTGCTGGAAGGGCTGGACGCGTTCTGTCGTGCGGCGGCGCTGCAGATGCACGACAACGCCCAGCAGCCCGACGAGCGGACGGCCTGAACGCCGGGCCGGCCTCCCGAAGGCCCCGACGGCGTGAATCGTCGGTGGCGGGCGCACGAGGCGGCCTGAGCCCACCTGAACATTCCCCACCCTCCCCCACGCAGGCACGACACCGCCACTTTCTTGCCATGAGGCCATTGTTGTCAAACGGCAAATAGGTGGGCCGCTCCGGGGCGAGCACCGGCGCTCCGCCCGGCGGGGAACGCTCGCCGGCTCTCAGAGGAACCGCCGGATCGGGGTCACAGCGGCTTCCCTGGCACGCTGGAGCACGGCCCGGCGCCGCCAGCGCGCCAGGTCGATGTCCTCGCTGACCCGGAGGTCCGCGTCGTAGTCCCGGTCGAGCGCCGCGGTGAAGTCCTCGTCCAGGACTGCGAGCATGACCTCCTCGTCGTGGTCCATGGACCGGCGGTTGAAGTTGGTGGAGCCGATGAGAGAGGCGACCGCGTCCACGGTGATGATCTTGGCGTGCATCATGGTCGGCTGGTACTGCCGGATGCGCACGCCCGCCTCCAGCAGCCGCGTGTAGTGGTGCTGGCCGGCCAACTGGCAGGCACGCTGGTCGGTGTGCGCGCCGGGAAGCAGGATCTCCACGCGCACTCCGCGCCGTGCGGTGCGGCACAGCAGGTCGATGAAATAGGGGTCGGGGGCGAAATAGGCGGTGGCCAGGCGAAACCGCTCCTCGGCGGAGGTCAGCATCACGCGGACGAGGGTCTGCATGTCCTGCCAGCCGATGCTGGCCGAACCGCGCACGACCTGAACGATCGACGTACCCACCTGGCGGTGTTCGGTGAAGCGGTCGCGGTCGTCGAAGAGCTCGTCATGGCACTCGGCCCAGTTCTGCGCGAACGCCGCCGCGATGCCGTCCACGGCCGGGCCGCGGACCTGGACGTGGGTGTCGCGCCACTCGTCCGGGGTGCGGGCGTCACCGCACCACTCCTCCGCGATACCGACGCCGCCGGTGAACGCCGTGTGCTCGTCGACTATGAGCGCCTTTCGGTGGCAGCGGTGGTTCTGCTTGAACGGAGAGAGCCAGACGGGCTTGCGGAACCAGGCCACCTGCACCCCCGCATCGTCCATGAGATCGAGCAGTCGCCCCTCTATGGCCTTCGCACCGAAGCCGTCCAGCAGCAGCCGGACGCGAACCCCCGTGCGGGCGCGGTCGGCGAGCGCCACGGCGAAGTCCCGGGCGATCTGCCCACGCCAGTAGACGAAGGTCATCATGTCGATCGTGTGCCGCGCCGAACGAATGGCTGCCAGCATCGCGGGAAAGATGGCGTCCCCGTTGCGCAGGGGGACGAGTTCGTTCCCCTCCGTGGCGGCCACCCCGATGAGCCGCTCCAGACGGCGGCGCAGCCGCTGCTTGCGCGCCGCCATGTCCGGTGCGGCCCCACGCACGGGGACTGCCTGTCTGCCGTCGATCACTCCGTATCTCTCCTCGCTAGCCTGAAGGCGGTCCGTCGCGGGCTGCCACGAGGGCCCGGGATGCAACATGCCCTGCGGACGCTGCGGCATTCCCCGACGCCGGCTCGCCCCCTTCCGGACGCCGCCGACCGTCGCCGTGCCGACCGGGCGCGCATGCCGACCCCACCGGTGGGCGTGATGTCCCGGAGGCCGCCTTCGACGGGGACTTCCCCGTGCCCGTCCGACGTGGCGGAGCGCGAGGAGTCGTGTCCCTTCGACGACGCGCCGAGGAACGCGCCTGGCCGAAGGTCGACGGGTTCCGTCCACCGCGCGGTACGACGGCCGTCAGGTGCTGGAGAGATCAGGTCCGATCCCGAGCCGGCGTCCATCCCGTCGTCGTCCTGACGACGTCGGCCGCCGAGGAGGACGTCCTGCGCAGCCGCAAGCCGCAAGCCAACGCGTCTGTGAGCAAGCCCGCGGCTCCGAACCAGTTCCTGGCGGCCGTGCGGCAGATCGACGACTTGTCCGTCCAGGTCGGCGGCCTGCCCGGCCGCCGCTGGTCCTCACCCGGACCACGCCGATCGGGCACTCCTGCCCGTGAGCGCTCCGCTCCCGTCCCCCGGCCGTACCAGCGTTGTCCCCGCGCTGCGGGCACCTGCGCGGACCTCTACGCGTGGCGGGCGTTCGACGCGCACACGCCCGTCTGCCCGCAGCGCCGCTGGAGCGCCGCCGGGGCAGGGCGGCTCCGGAGATCAGTCCCGGGACGGGAGGTCGCCGGGGGCGTCGGGGCCCAGCCCGTGCACCGTGGCGAGAGCGGTGAGACCGGAGATCCGCAGGACCGGTGCGAGCAGGGGGGAGGCGATCACCTCGAGCCTGTCGGCATGGGCGAACAGCACGCTCAGCCCCGCGCTGTCCAGGTATTCCACTTCGGCCAGATCCAGGACCAGCGGGCCGGGCGTGTCGTCGAGGGCCTGGGCGAGGACGCCGATGTTGCTCATGTCGATCTCCCCGACGGCCGCCAGACGAGGCCGACCGTCGGCGCACCGGCCGGGGGTGAGGGTGAGCGGGGTGGTCATCAGGCGATCCTCATGTGCATGTCGACGGTGGTTCCGGACGGGCCAGGAGTGATGGTGACCTGCTGCATCAGGGCACGCATCAGGGCGACACCGCGACCGCGGTGAGCGTTGAGTTCGGGCTCCGGGGCCTTCCACCGGCCGGAGTCCGCGACGGTCAGGCGCAGATCGTCGACAAGAGCCTCGGCACGCAGCCGAACGCTCTCGCCAGGCGCATGACGATGACCGTGCTCGATGGCGTTGGCACACGCCTCGCCTGCGGCGACCAGGATGTTCTGCACGGTGCCGGGCGGCAGATCGCACTGGCCGAGCCAGCTGCGCAGGGCCTTGCGGACGGGCGCGAGCTGCGACGATTCGGCCGGGAACGTCATGTCCAACGGCGCCGGGTGACGGTACAGGAGCAGCGCGACGTCGTCGTCGTACCCGTCTGCCGGGGCCAGGCGGTCCATGACCTGCGTGGCGAGGTCGTCGACCGCGGTGTCCCGACCGTCCTGGATCGCTTCGCTGGCCTGGCCGATGCCCGCGTACAGGGAGCGGCGGCGGCGTTCGACCAGTCCGTCGGTGTAGAGCAGAAGGGTCGCGCGGGCCGGAAGCACACACTCCGCTTCAGGGCGCCGCCTGCCGGGACGGACTGCCAGCGGGGTGGACCGACCGTCTTCCAGGAGATGGGTGGTGCCGTCGGCGTGGACCAGGATGCCCGGTGGGTGCCCGGCGCTGGAGTAGGTCAGACGGCCGGTTCCCGAGTCGAGGACACCGCAGAAGACGGTGGTGCACGAGGCTCCTGGGATGCCGGCCGCGAAATGGTCCAGGGCCATGAGGGTCTGTGCGGGACTGGCGTCCTGGAGCAGCAACGCCCGGCAGGCGCTGCGCAGCTGACCCATGACAGTGGCCGCTTCCAGTCCCCGGCCGACGCAGTCACCCACCACGATGCCGATACGGCCGTCGGGCAGGGTGACCGTGTCGTACCAGTCGCCGCCGACCTCCAGCGGCTGCGTCGCCGGCTCGTAACGGACGGCGAAGCCGTCCGGAAGCCGGGAGGGACCCAGGATGGCGCGCTGCAGGGCGAGGGCCGTCTCACGCTGCTGGTCGATCTGATGGGCTCGGGACAGCCCCTGAGCGAGGTGGCCGGCCAGCAACGACAACAGGAGCTGGTCCTCGGCGGTGAACGGCCGGTTGTCGCCGAGGTCGATCCACAGGGCCAGGGGGCCCTGCGGGTGTTCCAGCAGGATGCCGGCACCCGTGTGATCGGCGACCGGAGTGAGCGGGGAGTGCTCGCGCAGGCCGGTGAGCAACTGACGCCGCTCAGCGGTCAGGTCCTGCCAGGCGCAGGAGTCGGTGGTCGTGAGCGTCGGCGTGTCCCCGTGCTGGAAGACGGCCCCCATGACGCACCGGGCACGCCACAGGGTCCTGAGTTCCCCGAGAGCGGTGGACAGCGCCTCCGGCAGACTGGTGGCCCGGGACAGGCTGGTGGTCAGCGAGGCCAGAGCGCTCTCGCGCTGGATGACGTAGTGCTCGGCCGTGACGTCGCGGAAGGTGCCGACGGTGACGGCGCGGCCGCTGTCGGGGTCCTGCGCCTGGGCGAAGGTGACGGTCACCCAGAGCCGGTGCCCGTCGCGGTGCCTGACGGGTATGGTGTAGGCCCCCTTCGAGGCGCCCAGCAGCTGGTCGAACGCCTCGTTCACGAGCCGGTGGGCTTCGGGGTCGGTGTCGGCGTCGGGCCACCAGGGGTGGAACGGCGCATAGGGCAGTCCCTCGGGGCCGTAGCCGAGGATGTCGGTGAACGCCGCGTTGATCTCGATGACGGCGCCGGTCTCGTCACAGACGAAGAACGCCTCCTGGAGGGAGTCCACCAACGCGGTGCGCCAGCGCGCGTGGTGCCACCGCAGTCGGGCCAGCTCGACGTTGGCGCGTACCCGGGCCAGGAGTTCGGCCGCGGCGAACGGCTTGACGAGGTAGTCGTCGGCACCGGCCTCCAGGCCCTCGATCGACGCCTCCTGCCCGGCCCTGGCCGACAGGAGCAGCACCGGCACCGAAGCGGTCCTCGAATCGCCGCGCAGGGCCGCCACCAGTTGGAGACCGTCCAGGCGCGGCATCATCACGTCGCTCACCACCAGGTCGGGCGCGCTCCTGCGCACGGCGTCCAGAGCTTCCTGCCCGTCGGCGACGGCGTCGACGTCGTAACCGGCCCCGGTCAGCAGGCGCGTGAGGTACTCGCGCATGTCGGCGTTGTCATCTGCGACCAACACCCGTGTCCGGACGGCGGGGTGGCCCGTCGGCAGGACCCCGGCCTCTCCGGCCGGCTCGGTCACGGCCTGCTCGACGACGGAGCCGGCCGTGTCGGACGGCAGCCAGCGCATCGCCTCCTGCAGGTAGGGGTCAGCGGTGCTGGGCACGACGCCGCGGGTCGCCTCCGGGACCACCGACTCGGACGGCAGATGCGCGGCGCCGAAGGGCAGACGGATGGTGAAACGGGTACCCTCGCCCTCCGTGCTGTCCGCGGTGATGACGCCACCGTGCAGGCCGACCAGTTCACGTACGAGCGCCAGTCCGATGCCACTGCCCTCGTTGGAGCGGGAACGGGCGTTCTCGATGCGGTGGAACCGCTCGAAGAGGCGGGGCAGTTCGGCCCGGGGCACGCCGATGCCGGTGTCGGCGACCGTGACCACCGCGTCGCCGCCCTCCTCGCCCACGGTGACCCGGATGGATCCCTCGAAGGTGAACTTCAGCGCGTTGCTGATCAGGTTGAGGATCACCTTCTCCCACATGCCCCGGTCGATGTACACCGGCCGGCCCAGCTGCGCGCAGTCGACGCGGAAGTCCAGACCGGCCTTGTCCATCGCGGAACGGAACACACTGGCCAGTTCGCCGGTGATGACCGCCAGGTCCACCGGCTCGTAACACGCCTGCATGCGGCCGGCTTCGATGCGTGAGAAGTCCAGCAGCGTGTTGACCAGCTTGCCCAGCCGCAGCCCGTTCCGGTAGATGATGTCCAGTTCGTCGCGGACATGGGCGTCGGACTGCTCCAGCCGGGCGCGCAGTTCCTCGACCGGGCCCATGATCAAGGTGAGGGGGGTCCGGAACTCGTGGCTGATGTTGGAGAAGAAGGTGGTCTTCGCCCTGTCGAGTTCGGCGAGTTCCTCCGCACGCCGTTGCTGCGTCTGGTAACTGCGGGCCGAGGCCACGCCGTTGGCGAGGTGGCCGGCGACCAGCTCGATGAACCCCCGGTAGCCGTCGTCCAGGGCCCGGTACCGGTTCAGGGCGGCCACCAGGAAGCCGTACGGTGTGTCGCCCTGCTGCAGCAGCGGCACCACCAGTGCCTGGGTGGGCGGCTCGTCCCAGTCGCCGGTCGGCAGGCCGGTGAACGGGTCGCCCTCCAGGGCCACCGACGTCACCTCGGCCCGGGACAGCGCCGCCGCCGGCCATACCGCGTCAGGGTCGTCGAAAGCCACGGTGTCCGGAGCCGCGGGGTGGCGATCGGGCAGGCCCGTCGTCGCTGCGAGTCGCGCCACGCCGCCCTGCTCCAGCAGATACGTCAGTGTGAAGGGCAGATCGCGCCGGTTGCGGCTGAGTTGTTGCCCGGCGAACGACAACATCTCGTGCTCGGTGCGGATGACGCTGGGGTCGGAGCCGAGATCGCGCAGTGTGGCCATGCGGCGTTCGCCGATGACCCGTTCGGTGTCCTCGCTGACCACGCAGAGCATGCCGACCACGTCGCCGTGGTCGTCGCGCAGCGGGCTGTAGGAGAAGGTGTGGTAGCTCTCCTCCGGGTATCCGGAACGCTCCACGAACAGCAGCAGCGCTTCGTCCCAGGTCGCCTGCCCGGTCCTGAGCACGGTGTCGATCCGGGGCCCGATGTCGCCCCAGATCTCCGCCCACACCTCGGCGGCGGGCCGGCCCAGCGCCCACGGGTACTTCTGGCCGAGTGTGTCGCGGCGGTAGGCGGCGTTGCAGAAGAACGTCAGGTCCGGCCCCCACGCCATCCACATCGGGAAGCGCGACGACAGCAGGATGCTCACCGCCGTCTGCAGACTCTGCGGCCAACTGGCCGGCGGCCCCAGCGGCGTCACCGTCCAGTCCACCGCGGCGAGGTCACGGCCCACCTCGGGGTCGGCCGCGAACACGTCGGCCGGCGCCCCCTCGGGTTCGTGCTCAGCGCTCTCGGGCCGTGCCACGCGACACTCCTTCGCTCATCTCCGGCCAGTCCTGCCTCGGTCGTCGCGCACTCCGCCACCTCGCGCCGCGCATCCGCTCAGGGTTCCCCCCATGGGAGGAGTGAAGCCCCTCCCCTGGCAAGGGCCGCGCCGACGTGCCTGGCTCCCCACCAGGCGGCGCCCACGAGCGGAAGCTGGAGCTTTTGTTGTTCGGAAGTTCGGGTGCCCTCTCCTCGGGAGCGACGCGACTCCGTAGGATAGACCAGCGAACCGTGTGCTCGACCGGACCAGCGCGGCCAAAACCACGCGCCACCGCCCCGCCTCGGCGCCCGGACGTTTCGTGGAACGCCGTAGGACAGGAAGCCCAGTGACCGACGCAGAACGCACCCTCACCGTCACCCCACGCCCCCATCGCGCCGACCTCGTGGTGCTGCATGTCGCCGGCGAACTGGACCACCACACCGCCCCGCTCCTGCGCCAGGCGATCGACGAGTTCCCGTTCGCCGACAGCGGCCTGGTCCTTGACGTGTCGGACCTGCTCTACTGCGACTCCACCGGTCTGACCGTGTTCGTCACGGCCCATCACCGAGCGGAGGCCGCCGGTTCCGGGCTGGTCATCGCCGGTCTGCGCGACGACCTCAGGCGCGTGTTCGACATCACAGGACTCGACCAGTTCTTCACGCTGCGTCCGAGCACGGAGCAGGCCGTCGCCTCCGTTTCCGAGTAAGGCTCGTTGCCGGGTCCCGTGACGAGGCGCGAGCGCGCGGGGACGCCGCCGCGACGGCTACCGGGGCGACTTGTGTGCGCAGGACTTCGACGAACTGCTTGCGTCGCTCGAGCCCACCGCCTCGGATGGTCTGCTCGGGCGCTGTCGGGATCGGTCGCGCAGCGCTGTCCGAGAGGAACGCGGCCCCGGGCGAAGACGTGGGCACGGGCACCGGCTGACCACCGTCACGGTGGCGCCCCGGTGCCGCCGCCGCGCCTGACGGGCCGTGCACCTCGGCGAACTCACCGGTCCCGGGGGCCGGTGGCGGTCAGCACGAGAGCCGCCTGGTCGTCGTCGACGCCGCGGCCCCCGGTGAAGTGGCGCACCGCCCCGTTCAGCGCGTCGATGACCTCGTGCGCGGCGGGCCGGGGCCCGACACGGGTCAGGAGTTCGGTGAGGCGTTCCTCACCGAACTCCGTACCGTCTCGGTCACGGGCCTCGGTGATGCCGTCCGTGTACAGCAGCAGACTCTCGTGCGGACGCAGGCGCAGACGGTGCGTGGACACCCGGCAGTCGCCGGACACGCCGAGCAACAGGCCGTTCGCCTCGACCGGACGCACGGTGCGCCGCGGTCCGAGGACCAGCGGAAGCGTGTGACCGGCCCGCACGAGCGCGATCTCAAGACCCTCCTCGGCCACAGAGAGATGGCCGTAGACGAGGGTGACGAATCCCGTGCCGTGGCTGGGGGGACGGTCGAGCAGTGCCTTGTTGACGGCTTTCACGACCGCGTCCGGTTCGGACAGGAGCGGCGCGATGGCCCGCACGGTGTGCCGGACCAGAGCCGTCGTGGTGGCCGCGACGGGGCCGCGTCCGCAGACGTCGCCCAGTGTGAAGGCCCATCTGCCGTCTTCCAGGGGGAAGACGTCGTAGAAGTCGCCGCCGACGTCCAGCCCCTCGCCTGCCGGGTGATAGTGGGCCGCGAGGTCGACACCGGGTATGGCAGGCAGGTCGGGCAGCAACAGGCCGGCCTGCAGGTCCCTGGCCAGGGCGACCCGCTGCGTGTACTGACGGGCGTTGCGGGCGGCGGAGGCGGCACGGCGGGCCAGTTCCTCGGCCAGGGCGACGCTGCGACCGTCGATGACGTGCTCGTCGGTGCTCAGCAGAGTCAGGGCGCCGAATGCTCTTCCACGCTCCATCAGCGGTACGCACAGGTAGCCGGTGACCCCCAGTTCGTCCCAGGGCCCCGGACCGGTGGGGGTGCGGCGAGCCACCTCGGTGGTGCCGGACGCCAGCACTCTGGCCACGACGTCGTCGGCCGCGCGGTGGACAGGGACATGGGACGAGAGCAGTTCCTGTCGGTGGCGGCCGGAAGCCGCAGTGGCGACCCGCCTGATACGGCCGGAGTCGAGGACGTCTATGGCGCACAGCGGCGCCAGCGCCGGAACGCAGGCGTCGGCCGCTCTTCGGAGTGTCTGGTCATAATCCAGATCGGAGGCCAGGGCGGTGCTGGCGTCGAGCAGGAAGGCCAGGTCGTCCCGGGCCGCCCGCGCTCGCGCCTCGGCTGCCAGCCGTCCCTGCTCCGCCCGGTGCCGCTCGATGGCCAGCGCGGCGGTGTCGGCGAACAGGCGCGCGAGAGCCAGGTCGCTCGGCCGGGGCGCACGCGGCGTCCGGTGGTACATGGCGAAGGTGCCCAGCAGGCTGCCGTCGCGTGCCAGGATGGGGGTCGACCAGCAGGCGCCGAGGCCGGCCTTCTCGGCCAGATGCCGGAAGTCGTCCCAGAACGGGTGGGCCGCGATGTCCGTGACGACGACCATCTGGCGCCGGTGCGCCGCGGTACCGCAGGATCCCACCCCCTCACCGGTCGCGATCCCGTCTATGGCCTTGTTGTAGAAGTCGGGCAGGCTCGGGCCTGCGCCGTGGCGCAGATGCCGTCCGTCCTCGTCAGCGAGGAGCACCGACACCAGCACCTGCTCCGGGGCGAGCGCCTCGATGGTGCGGGCCATGCCCTCGAGCACGTCCGGCAGGGGAGCCTGTCGGGCGATCTGCTCCAACAGCGCACGGTGCTCGGCCATCAACAGCTGAGCTTGCTTGACACGGGTGGTCTCCACCCCGATCACCCGGACACCCGTCACGTTGCCGTCGGCGTCCCTGCGAGGCTCGTAGCTGAAGTCGAAGTACGCTTCACGCGCCTCGGCGCCTGTACCCAGCAACACCCGGGCGTCGCGGGCGGCATAGGGCTCGCCGAAGCGATAGACCCGGTCCAGCAGCGCGATGAAACCCTGACCGGCCAGCTCCGGCGCCAATTCTGCCAGGGGCACCCCGAAACGGCCCCGGCCCTCACCGCCGATCGCCTCGACGAACGCCGCGTTGGCCGCCTCCAGCACGTGGGCCGGCCCGGCCAGGGACGCGAAAGCGGCCGTCGACTGCCCGAACAACGCGCTGAGGTCGTCCTCGGTCCGGCCGCCTGCGAGGAGGCTGCGGCCCCGTGGCTCCGTGGCCCTCTCCGGCGATGCGCCCGTCATCCGACCTGGCCTTCGTTCGTGTCGGCACCGGCCGCTGGCTGGACGCCGGTCGTGTCGCGTTGCGCGCCCCGGTGGCGCGACGGCACACCCCCACGAACGGCCATCGACGGCACGAGCCCTTCCCCCGCCGCCGAAGTGAACCGGGCCGCCGCATCACGCGGTGCCACGCCGTGCGCCACGGCCGCGACCTCCATCGAGAACACTCCGCGCTCCTCCCCTTGCCGGCCCAGATTCTCACGGCGAGACGTGGTCCGGGGAACCAGGTGGACAGGACCGGAACACGCGTGACCTGCGGCACAGCGCGCCTCGCGGGCCGGCCGGAGCCGGCCGTCCGGTCAGTCGGAGCTCAGCATGCCCTCACGGAGGCGGGCGAGCATTCGGCTGATCAGGCGTGACACGTGCATCTGCGAGATGCCCAGGCGTTCGCCGATCTCCTTCTGAGTGAGCTCCTCGACGAACCTCCAGTGGATGATCCGCCGGTCGCGTTCGTCGAGTTCGGCGACCATCGGTGCGAGGGCGTGGAGGTCCTCGACCAGGCCGAGCGCGGCGTCCTCGTCGCCGATGAAGTCCGCCAGGGCCGCTTCGCCTTCCTCGCTGCCGTTCAGGGCGGCGTCCAGGGAAGCGGACCTGTATCCGTTGGAGGCCAGGCGGGCCTCGACGACCTCGTCCTCCGGCAGGCTCATCAGCTGGGACAGTTCCTCGACCGTCGGAGTCCGCCCCAGGCGGCTGCTCAACTCCTCTGTTGCCCTGGCCAGTTGTACGCGCGCTTCCTGCAGCCGCCGGGGTACGTGGACGGCCCAGGTCGTGTCACGGAAGAAGCGCTTGATCTCCCCGACGATGTACGGAACAGCGAAGGAGGTGAACTCCACCTCGCGGGACAGCTCGAACCGGTCGATGGCCTTGATGAGCCCGATCATGCCGACCTGGACGATGTCCTCCATCTCCTCGGCTCCGCGGCTGCGGAACCGGCCGGCCGCGAAGCGGACCAGGGACATGTTCATCTCGATCAGCGTGTTGCGCGCGTACTGGTACGCGGCGGTGCCCTCTTCCAGCACCTCGAGCTGGTCGAAGAAGAGCTTCGACAGCTCGCGCGCGTCCTTCGGCGCCACCTTGGACGGGTCCGCGATCTGCGGTACGCACGGGACACGTTCGGCACTCTGCACGGTCGCCGTCATGGTGATCCTCCCAGTCGATCGGCCTCGCTTCCGCCTGTCCTCAGGCCGTCGCCGCTGCCCTGTACCCTCGTTCCCGGCGCCCATTCCCGGACGGCGAGGTACGTCTCGCGGGCAGCGACGCCCTCGGCCTCGCCGGGGAAGCCGGGGCGCGGTGCCGCTCGCGTGGGCCGGGGCGCGGTCCGCGACATGAGGAACTCACGGTGCTTCGGCCGTAGCGGACCGGTGTGGTGAGCGATCGTCGGCGTGGCGGCCTGCCCCCTCGGCGCCGCACGGGGCGTCAGACGATCACAGCGGCGACCGGCTGCGCGGCACCAGGGGCAGCCGTGTCCCACGCCCGTGCAGTTGGTCGAACAGGTCGCGCAGCACCCGGCGGTCCTGCGGCGGGGCAGTCAGCAGCGTCTGTTCGAGAAGCTGGCGACGGCGGTGGCGTGTCGCCTCGAGGACGCGCCTCCCGGTGCCGGTCAGGGAGAAGGCGCCGGACGAGAGCCGCCGCACCAAGGTGCGCTGTGCCAGCGAGGCGAGGAGTCCGGCCGCCGCCGGGGGGCTGACACCGAGCGCCACGGCGATGCCGAGTTCGCCCGACTCGCTCTCCACGGCGAGCAGGGCGCGCATCTGCTCGTCGGTGATCGTGGGGGCGACGTCCGCACGTGCCTCCTGCCACAACCGCATCAGCGAAGCGGCGACCTGCTCCGCCGCCGGCCTGGTTCCGGCGGTTTCGGGATCCACTGGCATGGCCTTCCCCTTTCCTTTGCGCCGTTTCGCCCTGCTTACCCGCCTCTTGCCACATCAGGCACGGTCTGTTGTTCGAAGAGCCCGCGAGCTGGGGCGCGGGGAGAATCGGCGGGCCGGGTCGGTCGGTCATCCGGGTGACGGCGGCCCCGGACGGCCGAAGACGGCCGGTTCCGAAAGGGGCCGCCTCGTCGATCGGGCGACGGGGTCCACCGGACGCCTGCGCGACACCGCGTACGCCGGCTCACGCCAGGGGCGGGCCGCCGGAGAGCGCGACGGCCGGACGGCGAAGCCCCGGCGACCGGCGGGGTCCGTCAGGAAGGCCAGGCTCCGCAGGCAACTCGTCGTCGACGTGCCGCACAAGACCGTCCACACCTTGTCCACCGGGGTGGTCGCCGACGTTCTCGTAACGGGCGACGGCCGGTTGCGGCCGACGGCGTGCCGCCCCGCGCACCGGCGGTGCGCGGACGTCGGTCCCCTGTCTCGCGACCGGGCCCACGGCCGTCACGGCGGTCGGCGTGATGCCGCCGGGCGGCCGGCGCGCTCTGGTGCGCAGTCGGGCCGACCACGGACGGAGCGGCAGGCCCGAGCGGCCTCCTGCGGCGGCTCAGGAGAGAACCGCGGCGTCGACCGTCGGCCGCGTCTCCAGGACGGCGTCGACCCCGGTGATCTCGCAGAGCCGCCGAAGCTGCTGTGGCGGCGACACCACGCGCAGGGTGGTCGCCTGGTGGGCCTGGATCAGCACGTTCAGGAACGAGGAGTCCGCGAAGGTGACACCGGAGACGTCCAGGACCACCTTCGAGCACCTTCCGGCCGCGGTGTCCAACGCGTTCGCCAGAGGCGCGACCGACTGCATGTCGTAGGAGCCCTGCGCGACGACGACCCAGACGCCGCGCCACTCGTACTGGATCACCCCGGGGCCGTCAGGCGCGCGCTCGCCGGCATGCGGCACCGCATCCTCGGAACGGTCGTGGTCGAGCGCGGGCGTGACGGCCTGGTTGCAGGACACCCTCGATCCCTTCTCTGCTCTCCCTCGCGGGATCAAGTCAACGATTACCGGAAAAGTATGTCACGTATCCTGGTTCCGGCAATGACGCGCACTAAAATGCGACCATGCTCGGAGTGCCCGAACCCCACACCGGTTGGACGTTCATCACCAACCACGCGCG